>CAIOLH010000001.1 GCA_903859115.1 uncultured Opitutia bacterium
ACCGTTTCACGAGCTTGTTCAAAGGCGACTGTCGCTTGTTCGCTCAATTGGTGGACACCCCGATGCACATTGGCATTCGAGTGAGCATAGTAATGCGAAAGCGTGTCGATGACCACCTGAGGCTTCTGCGAGGTGGCAGCGTTATCCAAATAGGTCAACGGACGACTATTAATCGTGCGTCCCAGAATCGGGAAGTCTTGACGGACTTTGGTGACATCAAACGCCATGAGTTTTTAACGTAAGGGACTGAAAGAGGTGCGCAACCGCGAAGCAACGATTTGTTAACTCGCCGGGGTCAAACGCACCGAACGTCGAATATAGGTAGGCACATCAACATCTTCCCCATCTCTAAAGGTTAAAGGCGTATTTCCAAAAACACCCCGTCGAAGTGATTCGGTAGTCGCAAAAACAAACATCGGTTGATTAGCCTCATCCCCTTTAGCACCTTTTTTTGTCTTAGCTGCTGGCTTGGGTACTGGCAGCGATGCACCCAAGACCGCCACTTCAACGCGATCTCCCATTTCGGGATTAACGCACGCACCGAGTAGAGTGGTTTTCTCTCCACCAAATTTTTTGCGAATAATCGAAACGGCTTCGAAGGCATCGGTGGCCGACATGTTTAATCCACCCGTGACCTGCACGAAGAGTGAGCCGACTTTCGTAATTGCGCCAGGTCCGTGCGCAAGACTGGAATCACAAGCCGCTTTAGCAGCAATCAGAGCCGCACCGCTGCCCTCTCCTACGCCATAACTAAAGAGCGTCGGTGAACCGGGTTTTTCTAAAATAGTTTTCAGTGCAGCGGGATCGACTGGTACTAACGCACCTGGAGTGAACACACTCGCTAAAGCACGAAGCGAACCGGCAATCCATTCATCCGCAGCCGAGAAAGCCGCAGACAATGAAGCATCGGCCGCCACTTGTAATGCGAGTAAATCATTTTCTACAACCACGAGTCCGTGCGATTTAGTAGCTAATTTTTCTAAAGCCTCCGTGGCTTGACGTTTACGTCGCTCGCCTTCGTGCGAGAAAGGAATCGTTGCAAAAGATAAAACGGTAGCACCCGCATCGAGTGCGATACTGGCCAAAGGTGCAGCACCACCACTGCCCATGCCGCCCCCGAGACCAGTGACTAACACCACTAAGGAATACCCTGTAAATAAACGACGAAGTGCAGGTTCATCTGCTTCGACGGCGGCTTGTCCAACGGCTAATTCACCCGCTGTACCCATGCCACGTGTGAGTGCACGACCGATCTGAAAAGATTCCTGGCCTGCAGTCGTATTTAAAATACTCGCGTCGGTATCAATCAACGCAACGCGTACGACGGACGGAAGATGCGGTGCAATTCGGCTAACCATGCCACAGCCCGCACCGCCTAGACCGACCAGTAAAATGGATGGCGTGGTGGACATGTTTTAGAATCGGAACAAGTCGCGGAGAATATCCATGAAGCCTTTTTGACGACGTACCACAGGTGGAGCATCTTCGAGTGCGGCAATCATCATTCCGACCACGCCAGCGTATTCAGATTTTTGTAAAGAGCTGTTATCAAACTTAGGTATACCCACGCGAGCGGTGACCCCGAAAATATTTTGCGCGGCTTCAGCAGCATCCGCTAAATTCGCACTACCACCGGTTAAAATCACTCCGGAGGGTAAAAAGTTTTGGTCTAATTTAACTTCGTGACCGCTAAAGATTTGTTCGAGCTGAACGATAATATCTTTTCTTACAAAAGATAAAATTTCTTGGTAACGCAGTGAAGAGACTTGGGTAATCGTACCGCGATTAAATTGCTGATCGCCGACGCTCTTATCGCCATCTTTCCAAATGGTTTGGTTGACGTCTTGATCGCGGTGCATCGCTGACGCAAACCGGTGCTTTAAATCTTCTGCCGTTTCGCGACTGATACGTAAGGCGATGCTTAAATCATTCGTGATATGTTCACCACCGACGGCGATGGAACCGCTACATAAGATATGGCCCTTGAAATACAGAACCCAGTCAGTCGTACCAGCACCGATATCAATCACACAAACGCCACCTTGCTTTTCGCTATCGGTCGTAACCGCACAAGCTGCAGCGTGTGAGGCCAAAATAAAATCACGTACCGTAATGCTCATACCATTCGCCATCGAAACACGAAAGCGGACATTGCCCTCTTCCATCGTGATTCGCCAGAAGCTTACTTCGAGACGGCGACCTTGCTGACCAACCGGATTACCGACAGGCTTATTATCTAAGATCGATGGCTGGCGCATGTGCAGCAGCGTGATGCGACCAGCGGGCGGCTCGAGGCGTTTAGCGGAATCAATCGCCTGCTGGTAATCTAACTTGGTGATGCGACCATCATGCGCTGGCACGATACAAATGCCTTTGACGCGTTCGCCTTCAACGGATGGACCCGCAATCGAAATGTAAACTTGCTCAACCGCACGCTGTGAAACCCGTTCCAAGTCATTGACCACTTCATGCACACTGGCGTGGAGTTTTTCGACATCGATGACTGTTCCTTTAACCACACCATCCGTACGACGTTCACTAAAACCTAACATGCGAGCGCGGCCCTCAATGACCTGCGCGGTGAGGGCGGTGGTTTTGTGAGTACCGATATCAATGACGGTAATGAAAGAGGGTAAAGGTTTCTTATTCATCGAGACGAAATGGGGACGAGGCGTGGTTCAGGAATGGGTCGAGAAGTGGTACGGTTTTGAATCGAGAGTTTTAAGACGTAACTCGAAGCACCCCCGGTTGATTTACGTAAGAGACCATCGACATCGAGTTTAGATAAAATTTCTAATTCATTTCTCCAATTCGTGGTGGAAAAAATAATTTCCGATAAGGTCGCGCGGTCAATCGGCTGTGAACCTGGACGGATATTAATACGAAGATTGGAACCCATCGCATCTTCTTGTGATCCAAAACAATCGCGCAGTGAAATCGTCGCCCACTGTTTGTATTGATTAGGATACACCGTGCGAGCTGTGAATAAAAAGGGCCCTACCACTTCTAATCCATCCACCGATACTTTTTCGCCCGCACCCGAGGTTCTAAAATCGGTAATCACGGGCAAACTATTGGTGGATTGCTGTGGATAGCCAGTGCCTGAAAATAAAACGCCTTCGGGACTGACTAACTTTACGATATAAGGTCCCGAAGGTGGTAAAATAGCAATGCGAGCCACTGCTAAGCGCTCTAATAATTTAACTTCTAATCCACCCGTGCCCAGACGGCGCACTTTCGCGGTCAATACCTGTGGATCTTTTTCTAAATCAGTCTTAATCGTGGCGACATCCTTCGCCCAACTGTCAGTGCCATCATTAATCACTTTATTAGCATAACTCGAAGGTAAAAATCCATCGGTCGAATAAGTAATCGGAATGCTCGATGAGACGGGAGTGCCTTCTTCAAGCGAAAGAGAAATCACTACGATGACGAAAACGAAAAATAAAATCGTAAGTATGATGGGCATACGCGAACGTGCGGCACGCTTTCTTCCCAACTCATCTTGTGGAATCGTTCGCACATCTTGTTTTATTAATTGTCTCCAGTCACGATTCTCCGGACCCATGAAGGCATCTCGCTTTGGCGAAAAGAGGCGCGCGATGCGGGTGAAGAAATCCATGGGTTAGAGCGTGTTATGAAGTTGGCTTCGGGTAAAGGCAGGAGCGACCATCTGCTGAACTAAAGTTGGGAAATCAATCCCCACGCAGGAAGCGCTCTTGGGCAGTAAACTGGTCTCCGTCATCCCCGGCATGGTGTTGATTTCTAAAAAAATAAATTCGCCCGACGGTTCAAGAAAGAGGTCAGCCCGTGCAAAGTCACGACATCCGGTCACCGCGAAAAGCTTCTCGGCTGCACGCTGAATCCGGAGGGTTAAATCAGCCGAAATCGGGGCTGGTACGAGGTATTCTGACGACCCCTTGGTATACTTGGTTTTGTAGTCATAAACCCCTGTTTTAGGCACTATTTCGACCACTCCGAGAGCCTTACCCCCGAGAATCCCGATCGACATTTCACGCCCCTGGATGCGACGTTCGGCCATCCACTGCCCCGCTGGTGGAATCTCCGCCAAAGCAGCCTGCACTGCAGTCAAACCATTCAAGACATAGAGACCAACACTACTACCCTTGTCAGCGGGCTTGATCACCAGTTGCTCTCCCAGTTCGGCGACTAATTTCTCGGCTGAAGGTTTTTGGGTACCACTAAAAGCCACTTCAGGCACCACGGGTAATCCCGCCGCACGCATGGCTTTTTTGGTCGCCACTTTATCAATGCAAAGTCGACTCGCCGCAGAATCACATCCGGCAAACGCCAAATCGCGAGCCTCGCAAGCGGCTTGTACCTGACCATCCTCACCGAAGTCACCATGAATCACCGGAATGACGACGTGCTTTTTAGGATCGAGCCAAGTAGGTAAAATATTTTCGTTCAATTCGACCAACTGAGAATCTTTAATGACGTTGGCGACAGCTTTACCTGAACGCAGTGAAACTTCGCGCTCAGGAGAAATCGCTCCACAAAGAATCAC
>CAIOLH010000002.1 GCA_903859115.1 uncultured Opitutia bacterium
AAGACGGCTTAGAAGACTTGAAACAGAAACTTTGGAAAGCAGTGAAGGTTTCACCCGTTAAAGCCAAAAAAATTACTTCCGAAAAACCAACAGCGAAAAAGCCTAAAGCTAAAAAAGCGAAAGCAAAAGTTTCTAAACCTAAAACCAAGAAAAAGGTTTTAAAGGCGAAGAAAAAAATCGCTAAAAAGGTTTCTAAAAAATCTAGGCGCTAAGGCTTATTTATTCGGAGTCTCGTGAAAGTTGAGTGACTCGGAATTCAGACAGAAACGTAATCCCGTAGGCTTAGGTCCATCTTCAAAGACGTGACCTAGGTGTGCGTCGCAACGTGCACAAACGATTTCAATGCGTTCCATGCCGTGACTATTATCTACAATATTTAAAACATTCTCTTCCGTAATCGGCTGAAAGAAACTCGGCCAGCCGGTACCAGAGTTGAATTTTGAGTTAGAGGCGAAGAGGGGTAAATCACAGCAAACACAGGTGTAAACTCCGGTTTTCTTGTTATCGAGTAAGTTGCCGCAGAAGGGTCTTTCCGTGCCCTTGGATCGACAAACATTATACTGGCTCGGAGTGAGCTGCTTCGCCCATTCTTCGTCAGATTTAACGACTCGTTTAACTTTTTGTGGCTCACCGAGTTGCCCAGGTGAAGTTTCTAAGCGTACGGTGACAGTTTCAGATGATGACATAGGTGAAGGAGTTGGCGATGGGTTAGGTGCGCATGCAACAAGAGCCAGAGAAATTCCCCAAAAGAGAAAAGCTCTCGGTGTCACGTTAGCTGAATGATTTTCCACAACCACAAGTCGAAGTGGCGTTAGGATTTTTTACTTCAAAGCCTTTTCCATGCAGACCATCATCGAAATGAATGGTCGAATCTTGTAAGTAGGCGTGACTGGCTGGATCAATAAGAATTTTAAGACCTTGGCTGACGAATTCTAGGTCGTTATCTTTTTTAAGATCGAAAGACATCCCGTACTCGAACCCCGAACATCCGCCGGCTTCGATTAAAACGCGCAATGAAGATTCAGGGTTAGCCTGTTGTGAATGAAGTTTGCGAACTTGAATCGCGGCTGCTTCGGTTAAATTAATCATAGTATAAAAGTTAGAGGTTTGGGCGAGAGAGTCAAATGACCCGTTTTAGGCTTATAATTCGCAGGTTTGCTGGGTTTCTCGAGTGGGTCGAGCGATAAGACCTCGGTGTGGCTCATCCGGATAAATCTCGCTCGCTCGCGCTCCCATAAGATGAGCATCACAACATTTTAATAAATCGACCAGGTTTTCCGTGCGTCGCATGTCGTACAGAAATTTTCCTTCGGTATCGATAGCCAGTCCAATAAAGTTTAAAAATTTCTTCAGTCGCCCCGCTTGTCGTTCGGAATGCATGGACTGATCGCAACATTCTTCTGCAAGTTCTTGGATGTAAGTACGGACATCAGAAAGCTTTGGCTGATAGACAGACTGACCTTGTTGCAGCTCGCGCCATTGACGAAAGATCCAAGGATTTCTTATCGCATGTCGACCCATCATCATGCCATGCGCACCCGTTTCGTTAATCAAATGGGTTGCCTTAATCGCCCGTGTCACATCGCCATTAGCAATAACAGGACACTGTACTTTTTTAACGGCTTGGGTAATCGCAGGGTAATTTACTTCCGACCAGTAAAGTCCTTTCACAGTGCGACCATGGACGGTGAGTAAGTCCACTTTATGTTTATTTATTAAATCTAATATCGCTTCATAATTTTCCATCCCATCGAAGCCGACCCGCATTTTTACCGTAAAAAGCCCAGCAATTTCTGCCCGCATCGCACTTAAGATTTCATCGATTTTTGCTGGGTCTCTGAGTAATCCGCCTCCGACATTTTTCCGATAAACCTTGGGGGCTGGGCAACCCATATTGAGGTCAATCCCCGCGATGGGGTAGGCCTGTAGGAGTTTAATCGTACGAACAATATGAGGAACATCTTCGCCGATGAGTTGAGCGAAGACCGGTCGAGCAGTGCCGTGATTTTGAATCGAATCTAGAATATGTTTTTCTGGGGTCGATGTTTCATGAACTCGAAAATATTCAGTGACAAACCAATCGGGCGCTCCGCGTCGTCCGATGACTCGCATGAATCCCGTGGTGGTCACATCCTGCATCGGTGCTAAGACCGAGGGACGTGTGCCGCTGACTAACGGTTGGGGGAGGGCAGAATTCACGATTGTTTTCGGAGTCGGGCCAGCGTCTCAGTCATATCTTCACAAGCATCCAATACGGCAGGCATGATGAATACCGGACGTTTGGCTTTAACGGCTAAGACGAGTGCATCGCTGGGGCGTGAGTCTACTTCAGCTACTTTGCGTGCCACTGGACCAGCTTGGTTGATCACAATGCGAGCAAAGAAAACCCCTTCTTTCATTTCGACTACAGAGATATGCGAAATATCAGCATCAAGACCCAACAGCAGGTGTAGCATGAGGTCGTGCGTCTGTGGGCGTTCAGCGACTTTATTGGACAGAGCAGCCTGAAGGTATTCACCGACTAAAGTATCTACCTGAATAACGATGGTTTTATTTTCAGTAACAAGAAACACCGCGGTTCCGCCCTTGGTCGGAATCACTTCGATGCTAGTGACGGGAATCGCCTCTTTCTTGTTCATACCTAATACATTTGGGCTCTGGGCTCATGGCGCAAGCCTGTGTCGTCGATACTTGGCTAAGTTTGCCTAGAATTAGAGGAGTCCCCTTGAAATTTATCGTACCATCGTCATAATGTTCAGGTGCACCCATTTCTAAAAGACGACTTCCTCTTCGATTGGAGTCAGTTGCAATCCAGCGCCATTGAGTCCGATATTCGATTGGCTTTAAAACAGGCCCAAGAACGAATCGACGCGTTCAAGAAACTCTCTGGTCCGCAACTGACTTACACCCATGTTCTCCTGGGTTTTGAAACGGCGACAAAAGATTTATCACGTGCTTGGGGATTGGTCACTCACCTTGATTCAGTACTCAACTCGCCTGAACTTCGCAAAACCTACAACGCACTTCTACCTGATGTCACTGCATTCTATACTGCACTCACGCTCGATCCCGATATCTGGCAGGTTTTCAAAAACTATTCTAACACCGCCGAAGCAAAGTCACTCCAAGGTATTAAGCGTAGATTTTTAGATGAAACGATTGCCGATTTTGAAGAAAACGGTGCAAGCCTGCCTCCTGAAGAAAAGAAAAGATTAACTGAGGTAAATGCGGCGCTCGCGGAAAAAACTCAAAAATATTCTGAAAACGTTTTAGACTCTACGAATGACTGGGAAATTTTCATCGATGATGAAAAACAGTTAAAAGGATTACCACCGAGTGCCCTTGCGGTAGCTAAACAATCGGCGACTGCTAAAAGTCGACCCGACTCTTGGAGAATCACCTTACAACAGCCCTCCGTTTTTCCTGTTCTGCAATATGGTGAAGATGCCTCGCTTCGACAAAAGTGTTGGGAGGCGTTAAGCCAAGTGGGCTACAAGGGTAAGTGGGATAACACGCTCTTGGTTTCTGAAATCTTGTCATTACGTGATGAAAAGGCCCGTTTATTGGGCAAAAAGCACTTTGCTGATTTTACAACGGCACGACGTATGGCGCAAACGGGAGATCAGGCTCTTAAATTTATCGAAGATATGGCAGTTCGGATTCGTCCTAAATTTGAAAAAGAAGTGGATGAGCTAGAACAGTATCGTGCAAAAATTGAAAATGACACTGTTCGCGTTCTGCATCCTTGGGAGTTTGGATTCTATTCCGAGAAAATGCGGCGTGAATATCACGGCTTTGATGATGAAGCTCTCCGTCCCTGGTTCCCCGTTGAAGGCGTCATCGCCGGAATGTTTAAACTCTTTGGAAATCTTTTTGGAATTCAGGTCGTAGCACGTGACACTCTTTATGTAGATGCGAATGGAAAATCCGAAATCTTTAAGGCAGCAGCTCCGAGAGTAGAAAATTCACCGGTCAGCGTTTGGCATCCTGAAGTTCGTTTTTATGAAGTCTATGATGGGTCACGCCATCTCGGTTCATTCTATACCGATTGGTTCCCACGTGAATCAAAGCGGGGTGGGGCTTGGATGAATTTTTTCCGCACCGGTGGACCTCGTCCCGACGGCTCATTTACCCCACATTTAGGGCTAATGTGTGGTAATTTCACGCCTCCTGTCAATGGACAGCAAGCCTTGCTCACTCACGATGAAGTCACGACAGTCTTCCATGAGTTCGGACATTTGCTTCACCATTTATTGTCTGAAGTTGAAGTAGAATCTTTATCAGGTGTTCGTGTGGCGTGGGACTTCGTTGAGCTTCCTTCACAACTTTTAGAGAACTGGTGTTGGGAAGAAGAGTCACTCGCGCTGTTTGCTCGCCATCATCAGACCGGTGAAAAACTGCCCTCCGATCTTTTAAAGAAACTCGACGCCGCTTCAAATTTCCGTGCCGCTTCACAATGCATGCGACAACTCTGTTTTTCTAAATTGGATTTAGATTTACACATTCGAGCGAACGAACTCAAAAATGCGGATCTGGATAAACATTGGAATGACGCGATGGCTTCTTGGCAGACTCGCACTTCGCAGCGCGTTCCGTCCATGGCTCGACGTTTTAGCCACCTCTTCTCTGATGCTACCGGGTATGCAGCTGGATATTATTCTTATAAATGGGCCGAGGCTTTGGAGGCCGATGCCTTCACCCGTTTCTTGAAAGAGGGGGTCTTAAATTCTAAAGTGGGTAGGGAACTTAGAGAAAAGGTTCTTTCGAAGGGTAATTCTGAGCCTGCTGATAAGATTTTCCACGATTTTATGGGTCGAAACCTCGATTCTG
>CAIOLH010000003.1 GCA_903859115.1 uncultured Opitutia bacterium
TGATGCCACGGAGGTGTAAATCCCGGTCGGCGATGAGGATGATTTTATCTAGGGGAATGAGGCTGAGACTGGGGGCCGTATCTTGAGGTAAATCAACAATCACATGCGTGAACGGTTCGGGTTTGTTGACGGATTGATGCCAAAACTTTTCTGCCTCCTGATTGCTGGTAGCCAGAATAACTTCGGCGTTACCGTGGGTGAAATAATTAACCAGCCACTGTTGGATGTCGGTGTGTCCACCCATGAGAAGAATTTTACTCCCTTTTAAATCGAGTCGGTAGTCCAATTCGTACTGGGGATTGGTATCCAATTTAATCGTCGCGATAAACTGACTGCCCTGATCGATTTCGCTCTTCACTTCGATGTTTCCGCTCATGGCTTTAGCTAGGTCTCTGACGATACTTAGGCCTAGCCCATAACCGCCAAATCGTCGTGCGGTCGAATCTTCAGCTTGGGTAAAGGGTTCAAAAATTTTCCTACACTGTTCGGGCGCAATGCCTATGCCCGTGTCATGTACGATGATGCTTACTAAATAGTGAGAGCCTTGGTCTTTAAAATTAAGGTAGCAGTGGACGAATCCTTTCACGGTGAACTTAATCGCATTGCTGAGTAGGTTGGTAATTATTCGACGAAACTTCATCGAATCGCCGATGAAGCTGCGTGGAGAATGCGGGCAGGCGAGGGCCACAAGCTCGATATTTTTACGCTGTGTGGCGGGGTAATTGAGTGTGACGATTTCTTCGAAGACCTGGACGGGGTCAAAAGGGATTTTTTCTAAAACTACCCCGCCCATTTCGTAACTAGAAAAATCGAGAACATCTTGGACTAAGTTTTTCAATTCATAGGAATAATGAAATACCTTTTGTAGGGTCAGATTTTTCTCTTCGGCTTTGCATTCTAAATCCATTTCACAAAGTCCGTGAATGATGCTGAGCGAATTACGAATCTCGTGGCAGATATTGGCGATAAAAAGAGATTTCTGTTTAAGGTCCTGTTGGGTTTGCTTCAGGGATTCCGTCAGGGCATTCTTCGTGGAAGAATCTCGATCTGTGATTACGAATAGCCATAGCTGTTTCGGGTATTGGTCATCGGACGTAATAACTACATTCAGAAAATTTGAAGGTGTTTTGAGTAGCCCGTCACGGATTTCTATTATGCCCGACCAGTTGGGACTAAGCTCGGGTTTGAATTGCGTAAAAATATTTTCCAGAGAATCACCTTCCTTGAGTGGCCTAAGGAAAAGATTTTTAAAAGAATGATTAGCGTATAAAATCAATCCAGCCTTACTGAAGACGATAAATGGCCAGGGTAGTAGATGTGGGAGTGAGTTTAGTACTACCATAGCCTCTAACCTTAGACTCTAATGCGGTTTTAGTGTAAATAAAATCACTTAGGGTCTTTTCTCTAGTAGAATGCTAGGGTTGAATATTGAGATGGATTACTCAGTTAAAATTCTGTAAAAATTGGCTATGAAATTTGAGCATCATCGTCAGCCCCTAGCTCCTCGTCATATATTCTTTCGGCGCTTGTTTCGTTTTATTGGTTACGCCGTGATCTTCCTCAGTGTCTCGCTTTCACTCGGCGTCCTGGGCTATCATTACATTTGTGGGCTTCCTTGGGTAGATGCCTTATTAGATGCGAGTATGATTCTTGCGGGTATGGGTCCGGTCTCACCTATTCCGAATGACGCAGGAAAATATTTTGCATCTGCCTATGCCATTTTCAGCGGCGTGGCTTTTCTGACTACTTTCTCAATTGTTATCGCGCCCGTCTTACACCGCATCATGCACCGTCTGCATTTGAACGAAGGTAAGAACTAAGGGCGCATCTGTTGGTTTAATTTTACTTTGGCCTTAAGCAGTCGCTTTAAGTGTTCGGTCGGAATTTTCTGATCAAACTTAATATGAAAAGACCCTTTGCCGGTATGATAGCCCGCTGTCTCGAATTTCTCACATTCTATTTCAGTCATGACGTCAGGGCCAATCCCTACGTTCACATGTTTTTTAAGAACTGCGAATCCAACGACCGGACCATCAATAAAATAGAAGGGTACGTTGTACCAAATCTTCTCATCACACTTCGGAAGAGTCTCTTTGATGAATTCACGCAAATCATGAAGTAACGGCTGAGCTTCCTTGGCAGCTTTACCGATGTATTCATCTACGTCTTCAAATTTTTTCATAGCTCTGTCTTTGGTAGGAAATTAATATCCATATAATATCTCTTATAATTCTTGGAATCTACTAGTACATCTATGGTTTTATTATTAACAAACTTCTCTGGATTATACCAAATATTTTCACTTTTAAAGATATACATTGTTCGAGTTTCTGTGTCATGCCACTGGCTTACGATAATGTATGGGTGACTTCCGTTAACCGAGAAACTTGTATTTATTTCTATTTTTTGAAATTCGGAAGAAA
>CAIOLH010000004.1 GCA_903859115.1 uncultured Opitutia bacterium
CCAAAATCTAGGGCGTCCACTCATGTCATTCACCCCCTCGTATTCTTTATAAGAGTTTTGTTTAGAAATTTCTGCCAGGGCGACGTGTTGGTCGATTCCTGTTTCGCATAGCACCCAACCACCTGCACATAAAAACTTCGGAGCTTGGGTTAAGATTATTTTCAAATCAGCCAAACCGTTGTCTGGTGCAATGAGTGCGGAGTGCGGATCAAAATCTTTTACTTCAGGATCGGCCGTGGCTACTTCGCTTTCGGTTAAATACGGCGGATTCGAAATAATTAAATCGTACTTATCTGTCACCGATTCAAACCAGTTGGACTGCCCAAAATTAACCCTACCATCTAATTGAGTGAGCTGAGCATTTTCTTTAGCCAAAGCCAAAGCCTCAGCGGATTTATCTAGAGCATCGATTTTCCAGAGCGGACGTTCGGCAGCGAGGGCGAGCGCAATAGCGCCCGACCCAGTACCTAAATCCAAAACCCTCACCGCGGAATCAGCCGGAAATAATGCTAGCGCTAAATCAATAATCTCTTCGGTTTCAGGGCGAGGAACCAGCGCGCGTTTATCGGACTTTAGAACCAAATCACGAAACGAAACTTTGCCAGTGATATGCTGTAACGGTTCGCGATTACCGCGCCGTACGGTCATCGTTCGCAACGTTTCGACCTCGGCGTCATCGAGCAATCTTTCGAACTGTAAATAAAGGTCTAAACGCTTTATGCCCAAACCAGCGGCAAATAAATATTCCGCCTCCATGCGTGGCTTTTCTAGTCCCTTGCGACTCAAAAAATCGGTCGCCTTCTTCAATGTGTCCAAAAGATTCTGCATGGAATTATCGGGCCGCAGCGCGGGTTAAGCGATCGTTGTAAGCGAGACCCAATTCAGCGGATTCGGCGCGTTCCACGTAAATTTTAGCAAAACTGCGAGCGTCCAATTTTCGTAATAAATCGAAAAGGTTAGCGGCCGCTTCGGTGATAGAATTGTTTTCTGAAAGATAAAATAGCTCACTGTCGGATGAGAAATCTTTTCGACGACTAAGAAAAAGAATTGCTGAATTTTTTTCTGTCGATGCGGGCATGGCTCCGTGAGCAAATAATTCAACTCGCGTGGTTGGGCTGTAATGTCGCTCCAACATTCCTGGGGCGACTTGAGCGGATTGCGCTGAAGCGACTTTCGCGACTACTTCAATCTCGCCTAACTTTTCACGTAACGACTCGAGAGTAATTGGACCCGGACGAAGCAATCGAACTGTATGCGGTGATGATAAATCGATAATCGTAGATTCCAGTCCGTGCCGACAAGGTCCGCCTTCGACGATCCATGGACAACGCTCGGCTAATGAATCACGCACGTGTTGGGCTCGCGTGGGGCTGACGTAGCCGAAAGGATTAGCACTCGGAGCAGCCAAGGGACGATTCACCAAAGAAAGTACCTCACGAAATAAAGGATGAGCGGGCACACGGACTGCGACCGTTTCCTGACTCGCGGTAACTAAATCGGGCACGCAGGATTTTCTGCGCAACACCACGGTCAGTGGTCCTGGCCAAAAGCTAGATATTTTTTCGAGGCGTGAATCGTATTCCGCGATGTTTTTTAGCGCTTCGATATCGAGCACATGAACAATTAAAGGATCAATCAGTGGTCGGCCCTTAATCGTAAAAACTTTCTTGAGGGCTGATGGATTAAGAGCGTCGGCGGCCAAACCATAAACCGTCTCGGTAGGGAGTGCGACGCATTCACCCTCGGCCAATAACTGAGCGGCCTTTTGAAGGTCGACCTTTGTAGCAGTCAGAAATGGAGGCAGTGATGTGGACACGCTAGTGAGTCGTTTTAACTAACCTAAGAAGTGACGATAAGTTGGGCAACCCAAGTCCGTAAAACAAAAAGGCCGCCCAGAAGGCGGCCCGTGCGGAAAAGAGAAGTCGATTACTTCATCGTGATCATATTACGGGCGCGCTTAACGGCCTTCGAAATATGACGTTGTTGACGGGCGGTGAGGCCGGTCAATTTGCGAGGCAGGATTTTGCCAGTCTCGGTGACGTAACGGGACAATGCCTCGGGTTCGGTGAAATCGAAATCGAGGGGATTGCGGGAACGCTTTAGCTTACCTTCTGTAGTCATGGGAGGATTTGAATTAAGGGTCTACACCCTGCCTGCAACCCCAAAAAGTCGGCTATCTCAATTTAACCCATTCCCGTATGAATTAGGCACAAAAAAGGGGCCATCTCTTGCGAAATGGCCCCTTTTCGAGAACTAATTTTTAGTATTCCCAGGTAGCGCGGAAGCCGAGTGAGTGGGCGTTGTAGCCAGACTTCGCTTCGCCGTTATAATCAATCGTGTAAGTTACACCTTTGGTTGGATTATAGTTGTAAGCCAAGGAAGCTACTAATGAACCCTTACGTGAATCCTTGATTCCAGCTGCGTTGAACGCGTTGGTATCACCAATGAAGGACACAGTGTTATTGTAGGTAGGAGTCGATAGTAAGTGTTTGTAACCCAAGGACGCGCTGAAGCTGCTTGCCATGCCTGCACCTAAATCGGTTTCAACAGCATAACGAAGTGAGAGAGAAGCATCAGTTTGAGTATACTTCTGTTGAGTATAGCTTAAGCCAACACCATCAGCACCGGTTTCCGTGTAAGCGTCTTGAGTGTAGCGGGAATAATTAACAGCCACAATAGGAGTTAGCGAAGCCTTCTTATCGGATAAGCCAAACTTACGTCCGACTTGAATACGGCCACCGATTTCTGTGCCAGTGTAATCACCGTTAGCACGTTCGCCAACAGCAGTTTGGCGCTCGGTCTTAGTACGGTGCTTAGCGCCATCAATCATAGCGTTTAAGAAGTACTCGCCGACTGGGCGACGGAAGTAAACACCTGCGATGGTAGAATCTACATTGGCTTTATCGCCCTCACGTAAACCGCTCGAGGTTGCGGTAGCTTTACCATAACCAATGGCAAGTCCGAGAATCGATTCACCTACTGCGTGATCTACGCCTACAGCGAGACCGCCACCATTGGTGTTATATCCAGCGTATTCACCCTTGCCGCTTTGGTTATCATGGCTTCCAAAAGCACGTACCCAATAATTTTTCTGAGGGAGTGCACGAGTGGAGAGTGCGTCGGAGTTATCTAAGACAACACCTACCGCTTGAGAGGTTAAGCCGGTACCAGCTTTGACGGCTGCACCATCACCAGCAGGAGTGAGCAGGTAGAGTTGGCGAGCGAGGTTGGCCTCGTTGTTACCATAACCCCACTGATCGAGATCGAGCTTGTTGAATACAACTTGAAGAGCAGCGGAGTAACCAGTGCCAGCAGCACCGAGTTCACCCAAGCGATGGGCGAAATCATAACTACGAAGACCGAGGAGTTTAGTACCCGACTTAACAAGGTAGGTGTCTGCATCGCGATGGGTGGTGATAACGAGATCCGCATCGTTGTTACTACGAGACAATGTCGTATCGATTGTGAAACTGTTATCCAGTAAGGTGTAGGACATTGGTCCTGTACCCATTCCACCCTCGCCATTAGTTACATCAACCAAGGTGTAACTAACATTATCCTTCATGCTACCCAGGAAGGCGACTTGTACCTTTTCATTGCCGCCCATGTTGAGGTATGAACCGTTATAAGAATTTTCGATGCCATAACCTTCACCGTTGATGCTGCTCGAGAGAGCCGAGTTAGCTGCAACCACACCATTATAAGTACCGGGTGCGGTGCTGTTAGTGTAAGGCTCGGCGCTGATCGCAAAACCGAGGGTACCGTTGTTGGTATCTAAGTTATAGTCGAAATTCGACTGTGTGATTGCTGCTTCAGTAAGTGTGAGCGTTCCGTCAGCATGCTTGGTGTGAACGAAATCAACCGAAGTACCACCAACGAGGGTCTGGGCACCAGCCGTGAACAGCGTTGTGCTTGCATCGGACAAGATAAAATTATTTCCAAGGTAGATGTTAGCGTCGATGATTCCAGTGGAAGTGGTTGGCTGACTAGAAACCGTTCCAGTGTTACCAATCGTGGTATCAACAGCGTAGATATCGTAATCTAGAGTTTGTGTTGCAGTGGCTTGAGTTGGATCGCTGTGGAAATTAACGGCCCTGAGACGGTAATTGTAACTACCGATAGTGCCATCTTGAGTGGTTGAACCGAGGAAGTTAAGTGTTCCCTGTCCGTCGTTGATGGTAGTGGTAATTCCGTTGCTAGCAGTGATTCCAACAATTCCTTTAGCGTGGTTGAAATTCGCAACACCGTCATTTTCGAACACGAGAGGTCCGACTAAATCGTCTGCGAAGTTAACTGTACCGTTACCCGAGACGTGGAAAGTAGTCGCACTAACATAAACTTTACCAAGGAAGTTTACAGTCTCACCGTTCGCACCCGCATAGATGTCGCGAACCGTGGAGGTTGCGGGATTGGTACCAGTCCAAGCACCACCGACAGTGCCCGTTACGGTTGAGCTGCCTAAGAAGTTGAGGCTCGCGTTATTGGCGTTAACAAAAGTTGTAGCCGAAGTGCTGAAGGTTAGATTGACGTTATCACCGATATTAAGATCGGCGACGTTGTTGTTGAAATCAACTTGGCCGACCACACCACCGACTGCTGAACCACCATTGGTGCCATTTAATTCAATAGTACCAGGACCGTTGAACTTAAGCTTAGTGGCATAAACCATACCATTGAAATAAGTGGTAGCACCGGATGATCCCGCTTGAACGAGAGCTAAGGCTGCCGATGA
>CAIOLH010000005.1 GCA_903859115.1 uncultured Opitutia bacterium
AAGGAAATCGCATCCGCCGAGGTTCTAAATTACTGGGGCAACCCCGACTTCTATATCGGCGGCGCCGAACACGCGGTGCTTCACTTATTGTACGCACGGTTCTGGCATCGATTCCTCTACGATATCAAAGTGCTCTCCACACCCGAGCCATTTAAAAAATTATTTCACCAAGGACTCATCCTCGGAGAAGACGGTGAAAAAATGTCCAAGAGCCGTGGTAATGTCGTTAATCCTGACGTCATAGTTAAAGAACATGGTGCCGACGCATTGCGTATGTACCTAATGTTCCTCGGACCTCTCGAAGCTTCCAAACCCTGGAACACAGATGGCATCTCAGGTATCACCCGCTTCCTCCGTCGCCTCTGGCGCCTCGCCGTTGATGAAACGACTGGAAATATTTCTGCTAAAATCAATGACAGTGCGAATGAAACCGAAGATCTCGTTCGCGAACTGAATCGCACCATCAAGAAAGTCGGTAACGACATTGAAACACTCCAATTCAACACGGCGATTTCACAAATGATGATCTTGATGAATGTCGCCGAAAAATCTCCGACCTTAAAACGTTCAACGGTCGAAGACTTTACTCGCGTCGCCGCACCTTTCGCTCCCCACGTCTGCGAAGAAATTTGGCAACGGCTGGGCCATAAAGAAAGTATTACTCAAGCGGGCTGGCCCACATTCGATGAATCAAAACTCGTCGAATCCACCGTCGATGTGGTCTTCCAGGTGAATGGTAAAGTCCGCGCCACGACTAAGGTCGATAAGAACATCTCCAAAGAAGCTCTGGTCGCTCTCGCGAAAGCCGACCCCGCCGTGCAAAAATTCATTGATGGAAAACCTATCATCAAAGAAATTATTGTACCCGGTAAGCTCGTGAACTTCGTGGTCGCTGGATAATAGAAATAGCTGCTCACAAAAAAGGCCTCCGTCTCGGAGGCCTTTTCTTTTTATCAATCTATCTGTTAGATTTGTGCCTTCTCTAGGCGAGGTAGCATGAAGTGGTGAATCGCAAAGGCCACGATGTACGCGAACGCACAGAAGGCGAAGAGGATAGCATAACCATTCGATGAAACGTCGAGAATGCGACCTGCAACAATCGGGAAAATCATCCCGCCGATGGATCCAGCCATACCACCTAAACCACTGGCCGAAGCAACGGCGTCGCGCGGGAAGGTTTCGGATACCGCAGCATAAAGGCTAGCTGACCAAGCTTGGTGAGCCGAGGCCGCAAATCCAATGAGGAACACCGCTTCCCACATGCCTAATCCTCTCACAAAGAAAATAGGCAATGAACAGAGGGCGAAGAACAATAGAGATAATTTGCGAACCGTAACCATATCATAACCGCGCTCCGCAATTTTCTTAACCGCCCAACCTGCAAAGATACTTAACACAGTAACAATACCATAGAGAGTCACTAAGGGTAGGCCCATCGCCTTGATATCAAGGTGTTGCTCTTTCTTAAAGTAATCAGGTAGCCAAATTAAATAGAACCACCAAACGGGATCCGTTAAGAATTTCGCGATCATGTAAGCCCAAGTTTGTTTCACGCGTAATAGACTTGCCCAGGGAATTTTGCGTTCTTCAGCGACTTCTTCTTCAGCGAGTTGTGGGGCCTTCTTGTAGAGTGGTATCCAGAAAAGAATCCACACTACCCCTAACAAACCAGCGACGACGAAGGTGGATCTCCAGCCGTAGGTAACCGCCAGGATTGGAATAACCGCTGGAGCAATCAGTGCACCAATGTTCGAACCAGAATTGAAAAGAGTGTTAGCGAATGCACGTTCGGCACGTGGAAACCATTGGGAAGTAGTTTTAATCGCAGCCGGGAAATTACCACCCTCACCGATACCTAGAGCGATACGAGCGTAATAGAAGCCAGAGATTGAACCCACTAAAGCGTGACCAGCCGCAGCTGCTGACCATGCCAAAATTGACACCGCGTATCCAATTTTTGTTCCAAAACGGTCAATAAACCATCCAAAGCCTAACAATCCAAAAGCGTAGGCACCCTGGAATGCAGAGTTGACCATGCCATACTGCTCATTGGTCCAATGTAACTCATTATCGAGCATCGGCTTTAATAGAGCCAGAATCTGACGATCGATATAATTGATCGTGGTTGCGAAAAACAGGAGGGCTAAAATCACCCAGCGATAGGGAGATGCCGCAGGGGCTGAATTAGGGGCGTTATTCATGGGTAACTCTAATAAACAGAGGGATTTTTTCGTGTCGACCCTATACTTTCTTTGACTTTTCCAGCCGAGTTAGGTTGGATTTAAACGATACTATGAAGCCACGCATCCTCCTCACGACCACCTCATTCCAAGACACCCCTGGCGAACACCATAAAATGTTAGCCGCTACGGGTTGGGAAGTTGTCACCGCTCGCGGACCTTTAAGCGAAGCCGACACTTTAGCTTTAATGGGGGATTTTGACGGATACATCTGCGGCGACGATATGATCACCCAAGCGGTCATCGATAAAGCCCTA
>CAIOLH010000006.1 GCA_903859115.1 uncultured Opitutia bacterium
ACCTGGAAGGGTCAAGCCCTCGAGGCGGCTTCCAAACTGGTCGCTCCCCTGCTCTGATTACCCCAAGAAGGCGTGCAGGCGGACACTCAGACCCGTATCGGGAATGAGGAAACCATCGTGACCAGCATCGGTAACTACTTCCAAGTAAGCAGCATTCACTCCGACTGCTGTCGCAGCGGCAACGACCATACGCAGTTCACTTGTCGGATAAAGCCAGTCACTGGAGAATCCAATCGCCAGAACATCGGGTCCGATTTTCTTGAATAACTGACCTGCGGCGGCGCGTGACGTTAAATCAAAACGATCGACGGCACGGGTAATGCGTAACCAACTATTCGCATCAAAACGTTTTACAAACGATTCACCTTGATGCTTCAAATAACTTTCTACCTGCCAATAAACAGGATCGTTATTTTTAGCACCGATGACTTTTGCACGGCCGAATTTTTGATCGAATGCGGCAGATGAAAGATAGCTGATGTGGCTAATCATTCTTCCAATAGCTAAGCCACTATCAGGTCCTTCGCCGGGTTGATAATGTCCGCCCCGCCATTGCGGATCGGTCTCAACGCAAGCGCGCGAAACTGCATTTAAGGCAATAGCCATGGGCGATTGGCTTAGCCCTGCGGCGAGCACCGCAATGCGGCCGACCTCTTCTGGATAATCTCCCGACCAAAGTAATGCCTGCATTCCGCCCATCGATCCGCCGACGATAGCATGTAATTTTTTAATGCCGAGGTGTTGGATGACGAGACGCTGACCGCGAACGATGTCGCCTAAAGTAATTTCAGGAAAATATCCGCCGTAAGGTTTGCCTGTTCTTGGATCGATGGAGAGAGGTCCAGTCGAACCACGACAACCACCGATACAATTGATTCCGATGACGAAGAAACGATCCGTGTCGATGGCCTTGCCTGGTCCAACGAAACCATCCCACCAACCCGGTTTAGCATCATCGGGTTGATAGCGTCCGGCGACGTGATGATCTCCGCTGAGTGCGTGAGGAACTAAAATGGTATTCGATTTATCGGGTGATAATTTTCCGTAAGTTTCGTAACGCAGAGTGAGTTCCGGCAATTCACCACCGAGCTCAAGTGGAAATGCTTTTTTGGAAATGAAATCCTGAAATTGAGTAGGCCCTAATAAGTTGGGCGATTGGGACTGGGCCGAAGGTTCGGACATACGAGATTATAGCCAAACCAGAGATTGGCGGGTGGCAAGTGACCATTCGTCTTGCCACGTCATAATAGAAGTTAAATTTAGAGCCTGTGGCAGATAAACACCTTCATTCTAAAGACTGCTGCGGCGAAGACCCCCATCCGAGGGTAGAGTCCGCCCTGAGTCGGATGAAAACGAAGGCACTGCGTATCACGAATCCTCGTCTAGCGATGTTAAAAGTTTTATCGGAGTGCAATGGCCCGATCAGCGCCGAGGAAATTCATAAGTCAGCCGGTGACGGCACTTTGGATTTAGTAACCGTCTATCGAAACCTAGATTCACTTGAAGAAGCCGGAGTCGTTCAACGCCACCCTATCGAACGTGGCAAAAATCTCTACGCTCTCGTCTCGCCTGACCACCATCACCACCATGTGATCTGTCGACGCTGCGGATTAATCGAAAAGCTTCCGGGCTGCGATACGATCAAACTCGAAATCGCTGCCAAAAATCAGGGCTTCACCGATTTAACCCACATTATGGAAATTTATGGTATCTGCCCCCGCTGCTCCAAATAATCTTATGAATAATTTTCCAACCACTGCATTTATATTAGGAGCTGGCCTAGGTCAGCGCCTCCGACCGCTCACGGAAAATTGCCCGAAGCCACTCCT
>CAIOLH010000007.1 GCA_903859115.1 uncultured Opitutia bacterium
CTTCGCAGCGGCAGCGGATTTGGATCCCTTATAGAGACCGACAATCACGTTGAGTCCGCTATCGCGAAGATTCATCGCATGGGAGTGGCCTTGTGAGCCAAAGCCAAGAACGGCGAGGGTTTTGTTTTTTAGGAAACCAAGGTCGGCATCCTTATCGGTGTACACTTTTGCAGGCATGGTAGGTATAGAAAAAATTAAGAAACCTTCTTTTTAGAACCACGCGAGAGGGCAACAGCACCTGTGCGCGCGGTTTCTAAAATTCCGAAAGGTTGAATTAAATCAAGGAAAGCACTGATTTTGGTTACATTACCGGTGAATTCAATCACGAGAGAATCGTGGGAAACGTCGACTACTTTAGCACGGAATAATCCAGCAATTTCTAAAATTTCAGTGCGTGTTTTTTTATCACACTTCACTTTGCATAAAATGAGTTCACGGGCGACGTGGTCAACTTCTTCGCGGGAAAAATCATTCACCGAGATAACGTTAATCAGTTTATCGAGGGCTTTAACACAACGATCCAGAGCGGCGTCATCAGCAACAACTACAGCGGTGATGCGTGAGTAAGCAGGGTCGTGAGTAGGACCGACGTTTAAGGTTTCGATATTGAAGCCGCGACCGGAGAGCATCCCAGCGACGCGAGCCAAGACACCGAACTTGTTTTCAACGAGGGCGGAGAGGGTATGCTTCTTCTTGGCGTCTGACATAGGTGTATTTTAAAATGGTGGACGGAGAGGGACTCGAACCCACGACATCCTGCGTGTAAAGCAGGCGCTCTAACCAACTGAGCTATCCATCCAGAGGAAGGTTTGGTATAGGGAAATCCCCCGCCTTTTGTCCACAATGAAAACTACCTGCTAGGCTTGCCCCATCTTAAATTAAGTACTAACCTCCAAATAATGGACCCAGAACGCACAAAGCGTATCATTTTAGCCCTCGAATCTTTAACCTCCTCCAAGGCCGTTAAAGACGATATTTTACAGGCTCTTAAGCAATTAGACGCTGAAATCAGTTCGGCTGACTCGGGTCTCCCGGCCGACCTTGACCATTATCTGCGCCGTCGATCCTACGAAAAGGCACTAATTTATCTCCAAGGCGGTAAACCTGGTGCAGGTACCTGCGGTCGCGGCTCATGAGCGACAACCCTTTTGATTCTTTGCCTTCGGAAGGTTTGCCCCCGGGTCCACCCGCAAAGCCCGTTGCACCCGCTGAGCCCGCGAAACCAAAACGCGGAAAACTTATTTTACAATATGAGCGTGCAGGCCGTGGCGGAAAGGAAGTCACCCTGATTAAAGGTCTATGGATTGAATCTCAAGAAATGCGCGTTCGTGATGCTCTACTGAAAGAACTTAAAAAAGCATTGGGCACAGGAGGTACATTGGAGGCCCGTGAAATTGTTTTGCAGGGCGATCGACGCGAAACCGCGAAAGCTTGGCTCGTGAAGCAGGGCTATACGACAAATCTTTAATTACTAAAACCACTCGCCACATTTAGGTGAGAGGTTTAAATCATCACTGTGCCTGACGTCAGACCCAATCTCATCGCCTTCACGGGCGAACACGCCGACACCGTCGAAGTCTTAGAACTTTTGCGGAAGGCTGGGGGTACGCCATTTATTGTCGGTGGTTGCGTGCGTGATGCTCTTTTGGGCCTGCCGATAAAAGATTTAGATATCGAAGTCTTTGGTATCGGCACGCGCGAAATCGAAAATGCCCTGCGCAAAAGATTTGGAATCATCAATGTAGGTGCGGCTTTCGGTGTTACTAAATTAAAAGATCTACCCATTGATGTCTCGGTACCTCGTCGTGAAAATCGCAC
>CAIOLH010000008.1 GCA_903859115.1 uncultured Opitutia bacterium
AGCCACGGGCACAAGTTGTTTTAAAAAAGGGACATCGATCGTACCATCAGGATTAATTCGTCGCTCAATGACGGTGTCGTTTTCATTGATGACGCCGACACGGATAAAATCGCGAGAACGTAGGCGGTAGGAAGTTTTAGAGAGAACGGGGTCGAATTTTACGTCATCCTTGCCCACGGGCTTGGTAGCCACGGAGGTATTTGCCGTTGTGGCCACGGATGTGCTTGCGACGGGTTCGTTAGCAACTGCCGGTGCGGCTGTCTTCGACACCCGACCTAATTCTAAAGTTTCAGCGGAAAGACATCCCGCGCCCAATCCTGAAATCAAAATACAAACAAACGCGGTGGTTTTTCGAATGATAAAGGTCGGACAATTTAACATAAAAAATCTGCTGAGGGGTTGGCCTACGTAAGATTTTTTAATAACGGAAAGTAGATGAAAGATTAAAGGAATTGGCTTTAAAATTAGATGCAGGTGAGTTCTTAACCTTTGAATCTAGAGTATCGATGGTAGCAGCAAAACTAATGTATTTATTATACTTCCAGTTAAAGCCAGCGTTGAAGTCGAGCGTGTTAACCTCTGTGGTTCCCGAGACGACCTTACTTTTTAAAGCGTGAAAACTGAGCGCAATATCTTCCAACAAAGCGTAGGAGACGGTATAGCCCATGGTGTCGCTGGTGGTTGATCCTCCGGCAGCCGAAGCCGATACATCATGAACTAAATTTAGTTCATGAGTAAATTTTTCAGTGAGGTTATGGGAAAGCGTGAGATTGTAAGACAGGCCGTTATTAGACACTCCATCCAAGTCCGAAGTAAAATAGCCGACGCTGGTGGTGATACGAATTTTACCAGAGGAAGTAGGCTGACCGTTAACTGTTAAGCCGATGAAGTCTTTAGTAAATTTTTCTTGTCCAGCTGGACGAGGAACAGAAGTAACTCCTGGCAGCAGAGGTGATGTTTGTTGCGTTGTACGGAAGTAAGGTGCGGCCGAGTAGTTACTTAGATCATGCGTAAAATTCAATCCGTACTCCAACTTTTCGCTCGGAGATTTATAATTAAGACTGATTGGAATCGATTTAGTATTAATCTCACTCAGCGTGTTTGTGTTATAAGCAATGTCCGTAGTTTCAATGAGGGTATTTGTGTCGGTTGTCGTTGTCTTAGTTTTAATGGGGTTTAAGTAATGGTTATAGGAGTTCGTGAAACCTACTTTGAGGTTCAGTTTCTCACTGAGTTTATAACCCACATTTAAAGAGTGAGCATAACTAGCTTGGCGAACTAAAGTTGCACCGAGAACTTGACCACTATCAGCACCCAAAATACCCGCTAAATTATCGTTTCGAGCGGACTCGTTATAAGAGGTAGAAACTCCAACCGTCAAAGGACCTCCGGTCTCATAATTGGCACTCGCGGAAATATTATCCTGACCTTGTTCTAAATCTTTAAATTCAGATTTGTTGTAGCGTAAGAAAGATCGTGTGGCCTTCAGATTTGCGGAGAGAGGGCTGTCTTTTGCGTACTGCAGATCAAAACCTGGAGTAAATGTTACCAAGGCGGCAGATTTTTTGTCGGTAACGGAGAATAAGTTATCCTTAATATCAAACGAAAGAGTTGTGGTGAAAAATATATCCGTGTCGTCACCGATTTGAATTAACGGTGAGGTCGGAAGGAAAGTAGCGGCGTTAACGAGCGCAGTTGTGCCGAGCAAGGTTGCGGCGGCTAAGAAAAACTTCGTTTTAGGCATAAATTTAGACTAGGTTATAAGTTCAGAATACTTTCAATTAAAGTCATAATCTCAACAAAGAAAGGGATAAACAAAATAGGCGTACATTTAAGTACGCCTATTTACATAAGTAGCTGTATATTAGTTACTTAGTGACTATTCTGCAGCTAATTCGGTTGGGGTTACCTTAATCTTACGATAAATAGGC
>CAIOLH010000009.1 GCA_903859115.1 uncultured Opitutia bacterium
CATTCTTAGCTAGCGTGGTCTTCATAAAAAGAGGGAAAGTCGGAAAATGAGGCTTGAGTCCCCTCCGTCAACACCCGAATGGGCAAATCATACGGTTAGAGTGCTTTTATTTAAAGTAAGGTAAGTCGGCTGATTTAGCCAAAAACCCCACTTTACCCCTTAAAAGCGGAAATTAGCAAAAAATCGGTACCAGAACACTCCACCCTGAGTGTTTACCGCATCATCATTATTATAGGCGAAGTTAAGCCCCGTACCCAAACTGGCGTTCGGGTTGATGGCATAAACGAAATCTGCCGAAGCACCTGCATATAGGTAAGAGTTGGCCGAATCCCAGTTAGACTCCGAGGCGTAGATCGAACCAGCATAGAGTTTGGTCACGATATTAAAACCAGATAAACCAATATCAGCTCCGTCAAAATCCTTACGGGCAGAAACGACGAAATTATACTGTCTTAACTCATCGCTATAAAATAAGTAGGCCGAAGGACGGAGAAAAACATCTTTGGGTAAAATGAATCCGAGATAATATTCATTGTCGGAAGGTGCTAAAGTATAACCCGCAACATCATTCGTATTCACGAAGTGGTTATTAGCCTTGGTATGCTGGTAACCAACATCAAGCGTACCGCATTCCATATCGCGGCGAACACCTAAGCCGTAAACTTTTTCAAAACTATCTGCACTATAGCCACTCAGATAAACAGAGGTACCGATGATTGTTGGAACGGCGTACTCTAAAGTTAATTGAGATTGAAATAAACCTTCATCACGGGAGCGCTCTTTGCCACGAGCGACATTTTTTGAAGCCCAGGAGAAATTAGCACGAACGGAAAGATCAGAACCCAAGGGACTGGTCGGAGCGGTTTGAGCTTGAGCAACGCCCAAAGTAAATACGGTTAGAGCGAGTGCACGCAGCGAGTTTTTCATGAGAGGCAATTTGTCTTATAAAAAATAACAGGGCAAGCCTCAAGAAGGCCTGCCCTGTTGGAATTTATATAATAGAATATAGTCTAAACTACATTTTCGCGATAATCGCGTCCCCGAACTCCGAGCACTTAATTTCCTTCGCGCCCTCCATTTGTCGGGCGAAATCGTAAGTCACTCGGCCGCCACCGATGGCACCGTTTAAGCCTTTGAGAATCAGATCAGCCGCTTCGGTCCAACCCATGTAGCGGAACATCATTTCGCCACTGAGAACCACCGATCCAGGATTCACGACGTCCTTGTCAGCATACTTAGGAGCAGTACCGTGGGTAGCTTCAAAGATGGCGTGACCAGTAAGATAATTAATATTTCCGCCGGGAGCGATACCGATACCGCCGACTTGCGCTGCAAGGGCGTCGGAAAGGTAATCACCATTAAGATTGAGCGTTGCGATGACGTCGAAGTCGGTCGGACGGGTCAGAATTTGCTGCAAGGTGATATCAGCAATCGCATCTTTAATCACGAGGCCAGCACCAGGCTTGCCTTCAGGAATTTTACACCAAGGTCCGCCATCAATTTCCACCGCACCAAATTCATTTTTCGCTAAGTTATAACCCCATTTCATGAAAGCCCCTTCGGTGTATTTCATGATATTTCCTTTATGAACCAAGGTCAGCGATTTACGCTTATTATCGATAGCGTACTGAATCGCGGAACGGATTAAACGTTCAGAACCAGGCTTAGAAACGGGCTTAATCCCAATACCAACGGTCTCTGGCTGCTCTCCGCCAAAGCGAATCTTCTTAAACTCTTTGGGGAAGTTGGTCTTAATAAACTCTAAAGTTTTGAGAGCGATTTCCGAGCCCGCTTCAAAGTCGATTCCCGCGTAAATATCTTCGGTGTTCTCGCGGAAAATTACCATGTCTACTTTACCAGGATTTTTTACGGGAGAAGGAACGCCGGTGAACCATTGCACCGGACGGAGACAAACGTAGAGGTCCAATTGTTGACGCAGTGCGACGTTAAGCGAACGGATGCCACCACCGGTAGGCGTGGTGAGTGGTCCCTTGATTCCAACGAGATAATCTCTAAAAGCTGTGAGGGTAGCTTCGGGCAACCAGTCATTCGTTTTCTTGAAAGATTTTTCGCCCGCTAAAACTTCGAGCCATTCGATTTTGCGCTTTCCGTTATAAGCTTTAGCGACGGCAGCGTCGAAAACCCGAACCGAGGCGCGCCAAATGTCAGGACCCGTACCATCACCCTCGATAAAAGGAATGATCGGGTGATCAGGTACATTAAGTTTGCCGTTCGTGATAGTGATACGACCAGCGCTGGCGGAGGGAGGTGTCATGGATAGGTAGACTCAAACTTCCCTCTCGCCGTTTTTCAAGCCAACAGAAAAGGACCCCCTTACGAGGGTCCTTGTTTTAGCTGGTAATGAAACCAG
>CAIOLH010000010.1 GCA_903859115.1 uncultured Opitutia bacterium
GGATTGACAGGAACGGCAACACAAAATGTCTTTCAAGGTTCAGGTTTCGGGCGGTAGCGCAGTCTGGCTAGCGCATCTGCTTTGGGAGCAGAGGGTCGTGGGTTCGAATCCCACTCGCCCGACCACCTGGCACTTTAACCCCCAAAGGGGTTTTTAGGTGTATTGTAGGTGTTCCCCGTTTTTAAAGATACTTACGTGATTTGCCTTATTTAATTGGGTTGAAAACTCGGTCCGCCCAATAATTTTTGCCTCTAAATTAAGTCCTTGGGCGATGGCTAAAACTGCAGGAACCCGATCCGGTTTTACATAAACTTCTAGTCTCTGACCCATGTTATAGACTTGGTGAAGCTCGCGTTGAGAGGTCTGGCTGACCCTCGCAATCTCAGCAAAAACAGGGGGGGGTGTGAATAAGTTATCTTTAATATAATGCACGGATTGGCCAAAGCGGAGGCATTTGGCCAGCGCCCCGCCTGAACAATGTATTAAGCCCTTAATTTCATGAGACCCTAATTCTTTAATAAGTTGAATGACGAATGGCGTGTAGGTGCGTGTTGGCGAAAGCAGTGCTTCGCCCACAGTCATGGCAGAATTGGGAAGCGGAGAATTTAATTTATGCGGTCCGCAATACACTAAGGATTTATCAATCGCTTGATCAAAAGTTTCTGGATATTTTTCTGCGTAGTAATGTGAAAGTAATTCGTGACGTGCGCTGGTTAATCCATTGGAGCCAATGCCGCTGTTCGAATTTTTTTCGTACGAGGCTTTTCCACTCGAGGAAATACCAATAATCGCAAGTCCAGGCGTGATATTATGAGCATTAATGACTTCGTCTCTCTTGAAGAGCGAAGTCGCTGTGGAGTCGACGGTGATGGTGGGAGTGGAGTCACCCATATCCGCGGTTTCTCCACCGCCTGAATAAATTTCTAATCCGTGGTCTCGTAGCTGAGCTAAAATTTCTTCCGTTCCATGAATAAGCTCCGCAATAATTTCTCCAGGAATTCTTTTGGCGTTACGATTCAATGTAGAAGAAAGAACGATTTTTTTTGTCGCGCCGACGCAAAGGAGGTCGTCGATATTCATGATGATACTGTCTTGGGCGATACCTCGAAAAACTTTCGCACCCCCGGTTTCTTTCCACCACAGGTAGGCGAGGATGACCTTCGTGCCCGATCCATCGGAGTGGGTGACCACACAGCGTGAATCATCGCCCGTTAAATAGTCAGGGGTGATTTTACAGAAGGCACCAGGAAAAAGACCTCGATCGAGCTTATCTACTGCCGCATGCACATCTGCCTTGGAGGCCGAGACCCCGCGAGAGGCGTATCGGCTCTGGTCGGATTTATCGGTGTTTTCGGGCATCGGAGAGAATGATTATAAATACCTTTATTAACGCGAAAGGGTCAACGCACATTCTAGGAATTTAATGTTTAGGGTCATAATTAATCACGGAATCTTGACAGACTCCCTCCGCTGTTCACTTTTCCAAGAATCATGGCTGATAAAAATGATAAACGTCCTGAGAGTGCTGCAGGAAAATTCTATGTAGACTCACAATGTATTGATTGTGATCTCTGTCGCGAAACCGCACCCGACTTCTTCACCCGTCAAGACGATGGTGGTTACTCCTACGTTTTTAAACAGCCCGAAACCCAAGAGGGTATCGATAAGTGTATGGAAGCTTTAGAGGGCTGTCCTGTGGATGCGATTGGTAAAGACGGCGACGCGTAAGCACAGAGTTTGGTTTTTAAATTCGGTGGGTTGTCCTCGACCTACCGATTCTTATTCATAGATTTATTTTATGAGTATCAAAATTTCGTGCGAGTATTTGGGCGACTTAAGAGTGCGCGCCGTCCACTCAACATCGGGTGCTGAAATTATCACCGATGCTCCCGTTGATAACCAGGGACAGGGCCGTTCATTTTCGCCGACCGACCTCGCTGCGGCATCCGTGGCCACATGCATGATTACCATTATAGGCATCCAGGCTAAATCCATCCCACTCGACCTCACGGGCTTCAAAGTAGAAATAGAAAAACACATGACGACGACTCCACCGCGTCGCATTGCACAATTGGATGTTCAGATGTTTATGCCCGTAGGGATTCCCGAGGAACTCCGCCCGCGCTTAATCCGTGCCGCTGAAGCTTGTCCGGTAAAACAATCCTTCCGCGGCGATACAGTAATTAACTTACAGTGGTTTTGGGCTTAGTTACCGCAACCGCAGCCACCTTGACCACATCCGCCTTTTTCATTGGATGACTTCTCGGTTGTATCGCAGGATCCTTCGGACTCACTCGAGCAACATCCGCCACCACTACCACTGCCGCCACAGCAACCGCCCGATTGATGGGGGTGTCCGTGGGCGAGTTCACTGAGTTCAGCTGCGCGAACGCTGACTACTTTTACATCAAAATGAAGGGTCTTGCCGGCGAGCTCGTGATTTCCGTCGAGCACCGCTTCTTTGTCGTCTACATGACGAATCACTAAGACACGCATGCCTAAATTAGTTTCCGCATGGAAGCGCATCCCGATTTCAACTTTGTTTTCGCCAAAGCGATCGAGAGGCACGCGTTGTATTAATTTTTCACTGTATTCACCATAGCCCAATGCTGGGGGAACAGCGACAGCTTTGAAATCGCCTGCGACTAAACCTTCAACGGCTTGTTCAAGTCCAGGGATAATATTACTGGCACCATGCAAGTATTCCATCGGCGCTTGGCCGACCGACGTATCGAGGATATTTCCACGATCATCTTTTAAAGTGTATTCGATACTAACAACAGTTTCTTTGGCAACGCGCATAGGAGACGTTTAAAGAACCGCATCTCAAACCCAGCGCAACACACTTTTAGAAAAATTTAACTGATTATTAATCAGCACTACCTTCGACTCGTCGGATGTCGGTGTTCACATCAGCTATAGGTTCAAAACTGTCCCGCCCCTCAGCTGCACCTAGTGCTCGAAGATTGTCACCTTTTGTACGAATATTCTTTTCATAGCTACCAATCGCCTTGTTGAAGTTTTCTGAGGCCGAGTGAAGACCATTTCTTGCTTTACTAATATGCCCAATAAATGTCTCCACGCATTCATAGAGATCTTTCGCGGCGGCAGCAATATTACTAGCATTTTCAGACTGTTTGTGTTGCTGCCAGGTTAAGTTGATTGCACTTAGGAATCCTAGAAGGGTAGCAGGGGTAGCGATAAGAATATTTTGCTCATTCGCCTTAAGAATTAAATTATTATCTCCTTCTAAGGCTGTACTTAA
>CAIOLH010000011.1 GCA_903859115.1 uncultured Opitutia bacterium
CAGTCTCACCGTTGCCCTGCCCGCTCCCGAAGAGCCGACGGCCAGTGCGGTGAAAATGAATTTAGAAGTCATTTACGAGGACGCTCATATTATTGCTATTAATAAGCCCAGTGGATTGCTCACCCACCCCGTTCAAGGATCGGATGAACTTTCTGTGGTGCATGGTTTACTGCATCATACCAAAGGCAAATTAGCTCCAGCCGGTGGCGCTCCCCGTCCAGGCGTAGTGCATCGTCTCGACCGCGAAACTTCGGGTGTGATTGTTTTAGCAAAGACTGATAAAGCCTATCACAACTTAGTTGAACAATTCGGTGAGCGTACCGCGAAAAAAGAATATCTAGCACTCGTGGATAAAAGTCCTCGTCTGCTGGGCGGACAAATCAACGCTAACATTGACCGTCACCGCACCGTGCGCGTTCGTATGGCGGTTCGTGAAGATGGACGACATGAAGCAATCACCGATTGGCGTGTAGAGGAAAAATATGGTCCGCAAGCCGCGTTGGTTAGAGCCTATCCGCATACGGGACGCACTCACCAGATCCGTGTGCACTTAGCACACATTGGTCACTCCATTTTAGGTGATCGTACTTACGGAAAATTCGATGTACCAGCGTATGATAACTGGCCGATGCCACGCGTGATGCTGCATGCACATAAGCTCACCTTAAAGCATCCACAGACCGGCAAGCCCATGACCTTTTCCGTTGAGCCACCTAAAGATTTTAAGACCCTCCAAACCTGGCTAAAGAATAAGTTTGGTGTACGCGCGTTTTCAGCTGTCTAAAAATCAGTGAGCTGAACCATGGTGGCCGTCGCACTTGCGATATTCAGGCATGTCGGGCTCAACGTGCACCAGTACTGAAACTACTTCGGGGTGGAGGCGTAAAATATCGGATTTAACCTGTCCGGCAATCGCATGGCCTTGGGCCACAGTGGCTGACTCATCGACTTGTAAATGGAAGTCTATTTCGAAACGATCACCCACACGACGAGCACGGAAGGCGTGAAAGCCCTTTGTTCCAGGCACAGCGAGAATATGTTCACTGAGATCTTTAAGAATTTTTTCTTCCGGTGCGGTGTCGATTAAATCGGCACAGGCGGATTTAAATAATTTGATACCTTCGGCACCGAGCCAACCAGCAAGGACGAGTCCGATTACTTTATCGACCGCAACCCACTCGGGATGTGTGTTCGCAATCACGACTGCAATCAGTGCAAGCAATGAAGCGATGGCGTCTGCGCGATGATCAGCCGCGTTTGCCATAAGCAAGCGGGAGCCCAGCTTCTCGGCCTGACGTCGAGCGAACTGATAAAAAGTTTCTTTAATAATGAGTGCGATACCGGCAACCCAAGCAGCGGCTACACCCGGAATCTCGGTGGCACTTCCTTGCATTAAGTTTTTAAGTGAATGCCAGGCGAGCCCGATACAGAAACTCAGAACTAAAGTAGAAATGAAAAGCGTTGCGAGTGTTGAGAATCGATGGTGGCCGTAAGGATGATCATCGTCTTTTGGTAAGTGAGCGAAGCGGATGCCAATGATTGCAGCAATGTCGCCAGCGATATCCGTCAGCGAGTGAATACCATCGGCAATGAGGGCGTGCGAATTTGCGATGACTCCGACGCTACATTTTACGCCAGCGAGAATGACATTCACACCGAGGCTTAGTATAACGGTAAAAGTCCCTTCTTGTTTGGTGGTCGACATTACTTAGTGGAATTTTGTTTTATTAATTCAGCTTCGCTCTGCCAATCAATTTGTGTCAGTTCGACGGATTGGACGGCTGGTTTTTTGGATAGACCTTTGAATAACTCGTTTAATTTACTCCAGTCTTTAGCCTGATGGCCTTTAATC
>CAIOLH010000012.1 GCA_903859115.1 uncultured Opitutia bacterium
CCTGAGCGAATCACCCAAGCCCTTTCCAACCTGGTTAATATTCGTGTGCTACAATTTGCGGAAAAAATGTCCGATGACATGGGACTAGCTGACCCCGTCATCCGTATCGCCTTAGAAGGCAGCTCGCGGCGCCAAGTTTTATTGATTGGTAAACCAGGTGGAAAAACAAATACGCCACAGTGTTGGGCTAAACTCGAAGAGAGTGATGCCGTGTTTCTCATCGACACCAAAGACTTAGGCGGTTGGTACCTTCCTCGAGCCATTCTCACTTCAACTCGCCCAGTAGATTTCGATCCAGAAATTGTTACTGGTTTTAATTTAAGTTCGGGCGGACGCACGATTACTCTCCACCGTTTAGAATCGACCGGAAAAGATACCCGCTGGGAAATTCCAGTTGTTCCCGGTTCTACCGCTATTCAACGTCGCGATGGTGATAGCCAATTAATCAAAGAATTTTTGGCCGACTTAAGTCAGCTCCGCGCAATCAATTTACGCCAAGGTGAAAAGATTCTAAATGAAACTTGGTTAATCCCTGCAGCTAGTCTACCTGCAGAACCTTTACATAAAGTTGAAATCGAAATCGGCGGAGAAAAACTAACGGTTTCCTTTTATCCTGGGCCTGAAAATAAACCTGCCGGAACATATCTGGTACACCAAAAAGGTGCAGCTTTTGCAGGGGTTTGTGAAGTATCACTCTTGCGTAATGCTTATCAAAACGTCGCCCCTCAGTTTTGGAGAAATCGAGTGATTAACGAATTAGCCACCGGGACTAAAGTGGTAGGCTTACGCATTGTAGAACGCAAAGATGGTAAGGTTATCGGCGAAGCACGCCTTGGACCCGACGGCAACTGGGCGGGTACCGGTCGACTCGATGCGGCCACGAGTCGCCGATTGGCCAGTACACTCACCCAAGTCAAGGCGACGGAATTTCCCACGCGCGATATTGGCGCGGGCGAATGGAAATATTTATTACGTATCACCGATCAAGCAGCGGCGGGATCAACCGGAGCCAGCGAAACACTTCGCAATTACTGGTGCACCGAACCTCTCAACAATACCGCCGTATTATTGCGCGATGAAAATGACGACGACAGCTTCCTGCTCGACCCTACTTTAGCCGAAATCCTCATTCCCCTGTTAAATAATACCAGTCGATGAGCGAAAATAAATCGAGCAGCCGATTTAAAAAAATAGCCCGCGGTTTAGGGACGGTAATTTTAGTTTTCTTACTCTTATTTCAATTAGTCATTTTATGGGTAGCTAATAATCAAATTCCGGTTCGCTTGCCGGCGAGCATCAGTCAAATGATTCTCCACCAGATCGAACAAAAGGGGGTTAAAATTCAGGCGAGAAATTTATGGGTTCAGCCCGATCTTTCACTGGCGGTGGACGACCTGACCGCCGAAGTTGAAGGCATCACCGGCGAAGTGTTTACGGCGGAGCGAGTCGAATTTCAAATCTCACCGAGTAGTTTATTTTTCTTAAAAATTTCACCACAAAGATTTAATCTACGCGGTGGTAAAATAATTTGCCCAGCGAGTATTTCACAAATCGGGGAGAAGCATCTTTTACTAGAAGACTTGAGAGTCGATTTAGTGCGCAAGGGAAATTGGCTAATGGCACCGGTTTGTCGTACGCGCACTGGTAATTTTGTCGTATCACTGGAAGGCGAATTGCCGCTTAATCTTTTGAGTGTGCAAAATAATCTGGTAAATCAATCCGAGCCATCGACCGAAACGATTGCTCAATCTACCCGACGTTACCTGAGTGCCTTAGAAGAAATGGTGGCGCTGACTAAAGAAGCAGGTGGCGGCTCAATTCAAATCGATGCCAATGGACAAGCCACAGGCGGAGCGGAACTTAAACTCCAAGCTGTGTTAGCTAATCACGAGATCACGACGAGTGCGGCGAACTTCCAGGCGCGCACCTTAGAGATACTCGGCAGCATTCAAATTAATAAGAAGGGGTTGATTGATAAATGGTCCCTGCAAACTGCAGTCGATTATCTAAGTTATAAAAACTATAGCATTAAACATATCCTGGTTGAAATGACTGGATCGGAGCAAAATCGTTTAGTTTCCGGACACATTATTGGAGTGGATGGTTCCCTGCCCCAATTAGACGGTATTCAATTCCGTGCTCAATTTACTCCTAAAATTATTAATGGCACTTCAGGCATCCGAGCTATATTTGAAAGTCAAAGTCGTGAGTCTGAAGCGGTAGGTGAGTTAAGTTGGTTTAACACATCGGCCAGTCCGGTGGGTGATTTCTCGTGGACGATTAATTATGCACAAATTTCCGCCAATGAGTTAAACGCTTTTTCAGGCATCAAGGAACTACTTCAAAAGTCCCGCGTTAAACTCAATGGCTACATCGGTTTATCCCAAACCCAGATTAAACACGACCAACAATTTAAATGGGCCGAAGGAGAGATTAGTTTTACTGGGTTAGATGCACTCGGCATTAGTCAAAAAAGTCTATCGTCAAATCCTGATCTCGCAATGGTGACACGGTTTTCTTTTTCACCCGAGCGTAAGCCCTTCCCTCTTCAATTGAAGAATTTGCAACTCACGACTATTCGCGGCGAGTTGGATTGTGCACTAGAACCCAAAGGCGAATTTAATTTACGACTCCGTGGCGACGTTCACCCCAATACGCTCAATGAAGTTTTAGGACAATGGTGGGTGGACACCTGGAAAATGTTTGAAATCAAAAAAGATCCGCGGGCGACCATCGATGTGGTGGGGCGCTGGGGTGATATGTCAGCGGCGGTGAAGGGGCGAGTACGAATGGACGATTTCACCCTATTAACAGCACCTTTTAGACAGGTGACACTCTCTGTAGATACGAGCTCAGAATATACCCGCATTGGAGTTGAAGAGTTGGCCGGAGGAAGAACTGAAGAAGATGGTTCAGTTCACGGAAATATAACTTGGGACTGGCGTAAACCTGCCGCACTCGCTGGACCGGTGATTTCTTTACGAGGCAATCTTCAGCCGTGGATCGCAGCGGATTGTAGCACCGATAGCTTTGCTGAAATTCTGAAAAAAATTGAACTACCCAGTAGTCACTCATTCGACCTATTCGTAACGCCGACGGAAAATGGATTAAATGTGGAAGCGAACGCACAGTGTATCGAGCCGTTTAAAGCTTGGGGCGTTGAGAGTCGAAATTTCAAAATTAATGTAGTGAGTAAAAATAATGTTATTTCTGCGCGCTCGAGTTTTATTCTGGCGGATGGAGAAGTTAAATTTGAACTCCACGGAAAAAATCCTCACGAATCTGAAATCTTTTTAGAATTAAAAAACTGTGATACTTTAAAAATCACTCGCCTGACCGAAAAACTAAAAGGCGTTAAGGCTGGGTCGGTTGAAATGTTTAAACCCGGGTCCAACTTGAACTTTAATTTTCATGGCACCATAGACATCGACAACCCTATGGAGATTAAAGGGCTGGGGTCATTTGATCTTTATAGTCCTGATTTGAAAAAAATTCGAATACTCGGCGGCCTCTCGGCTATCCTCGAATCTCTCGGCATTGAAGCTACCACCTATACCCTCGACCATATCAATGGACACTTTGGCTGTACCGATGGGACTGCCTATTTCCCCGACCTCATGATCATGGGCTCCCAGTCTTATCTTGGTCTCAACGGCGAAATTCATCTCAAGGATTCTGACGTAGATTTTAATGGTCAATTCACGGTTCCAAAGTCTGGCAGCTTTACCCCCCTACAATTGCTTAATTTAAGCCGAAACCTGGTAAATAATACCAAAATTACCGTAAAAGGACCCATTTCGACCCCAAAAACGGATGCCAATCCGCCCTGGTTGTCATTATTCTTTAAGTCTATTATTAAGAAAGACTTAGGTAAAATTCCCGATAGTTTGATGGAATGAGAGGTTGATTTGTTCCTAGGACCCGATGTATCTATCGTGAAACCCCCTCACGGAGGACAATACATTGGACCTAACTAAGATCAAACAAGTCGTGGATTTAATGAAGAAGTCGGACCTTTCCGAATTCGAAATCCAAGACCAAGAATTCAAATTGCGCATCAAGCGCGATGTTGGTGGACGTGCTGCGCCTGTAGCATCGGCCCCAGCGGCACCCGTTGCCTATGCACCTGCTCCGGCAAGTGCGGCAGCCCCAGCGGCGGCCCCAGCTCCTGCGGCAGTGGCAGCTGACCCCAATATCAAAACCATCAATTCACCGATGGTGGGAACCTATTACGCAACGCCTTCACCCGAGAACCCACCTTTTGTGGCCGTGGGTTCACCTGTTAAGGCCGATAGCACAGTTTGTATTATCGAAGCGATGAAGGTGATGAATGAGATTCCTTCTGAAATCGCTGGCACGATTGTTGAATGCCTCGTGGCCAATGGTACATCCGTGGAATTCGGCCAGCCCCTCTTCCGCGTGAAGGTAGGCTGATCACCGAATTTATCCGATGAATAAAATCCTAATCGCCAATCGTGGCGAAATCGCCCTTCGCATTATTCGTGCCTGCCGTGAGTTAGGCATCAAGACCGTTGCTGTTTACTCTCAAGCCGACGAACAGTCGATGCACGTTCAGTTAGCCGATGAAGCGGTCTGTATCGGACCTGCACCCAGCAAAGATTCCTACCTTCGTGAAGATCGTATTATTTCTGCAGCCGAGATTACTAATGTAGATGCCATCCACCCGGGCTACGGATTTTTATCCGAACGCGCTGGTTTCGCTGAGAAGTGTGCGTCTGCTAATATTAAATTTATTGGTCCACGTCCGGAAGCAATTCGCATGATGGGCGACAAAGCAGTGGCTCGTCAGACTGCCGCTAAATATAAAGTGCCTACGGTTCCTGGCACCGATGGCCCGGTGGACAACCAACGCGAAGCCGTCAAAGAAGCGCAACGCATCGGCTTCCCAGTTATCATTAAAGCCGTCGCCGGTGGTGGCGGAAAAGGTATGCGTATTGTGCACAATGCTGCCGCCTTCGGCAAAGAATTTGAAGCCGCGCGGGCCGAAGCCGAAAAAGCTTTTGGGAATGGTTCCGTTTATATTGAAAAATATATCGAACAACCTCGTCACATTGAGTTTCAAATGTTGGCCGATGAACACGGCAAAGTGATTCACCTCGGTGAGCGCGATTGCTCAGTTCAACGCCGTCACCAAAAACTCATCGAAGAATCACCCTCTCCTTTCCTCACCCCGAAACTGCGTGAAGAAATGGGCAAGGTCGCTGTGCGCTTAACCGAGTCGATTGGTTATCACAATGCGGGCACCATCGAGTTCCTCGTCGATAAGAACGGAAAATTCTACTTCATGGAAATGAACACCCGTATTCAAGTTGAACACGGTGTGACTGAAGAAGTCACGGATATCGATTTAGTTCGCCGACAAATTTTAATCGCCTGTGGAGAAAAGTTGGAGCTCAACCAGAAAGATATTAAGATCACTGGCCACGCGATTGAGTGTCGAATCAACGCCGAAGATCCGGCCCGTAACTTTGCTCCAAGCCCGGGAACCATCGGTCTTTATTACACCCCTGGTGGTCACGGCGTTCGCGTAGACTCGCACTGTTACTCGGGCTACACTATTCCTCCGACTTACGATTCCATGGTGGCTAAACTTATCTCGGTTGGCTCCAACCGTCAGAAAGCCCTCGATCGTATGCACCGTGCGCTCGGTGAGTACATCATCCGCGGTATTCATACCACCATTCCTGTTTGTCGTTCGATTATGAAAGATCCCGTGTTCCGCCAAGGCGGTGCGACCACGAAGTATCTTGAAGATTTCTTTGAACGTACACCTAAGGAACTCTGGTCAGCGTCACCGCTGAGTTGAGTCCCAAGAAAAAAATCGCCATGAGTTCCCGCTCACCTCTCCGCAGCACAGAAAGTAAAAAACTGCGGACGGGTGGTGACTATCTAGATTTTGCGAATCGCCTCTTGCGGGCCAAGGGCGTCGCCCACGGACAAGGTTTTCTCGACGAGCAAGAGGAGTCGCTGACACTCATGTCAGCAGCTACCGGCCTGGCTTGGGAAAAATTACCACAATGCTTTAAGCGTGAACTAACGGAAAAAGAGCGGGGTCGTTTCGTCGAATTACTGGACCGACGTATTTTAGAACGGATACCCACCGCTTATCTCATCGGAGAAGCTTGGCTCGGTGGATTAAAATTTAAAGTCGATGAACGCGTAATTATTCCACGATCCTACTTCGTCGAACTCATTCCTGAAATTATTCCGCAATGGTTGCCGCCGGTTAAAACGATTAAGCGCGTTGCGGATATCTGTACGGGGTCGGGCTGCCTTGCTATCTTACTCGCTAAATATTTTCCTAACGCCCAAGTGGATGCGACAGATCTTTCGGGTGATGCACTCGAAGTTGCTAAAATTAATGTTAAGAGTCACCGCTTAGAAAAACGTGTGAAGTTATTCAAGACCGACACCATGACAGCGCTGATGTCGGGCAAAAATTACGACCTCATCGTAAGCAATCCACCTTACGAACCTGAATCGGTTTATAAAAAGCTACCCGAAGAATTTAAAAAAGAACCTAAGATGTCTTTAGTCTCAGAGAAAGACGGTTTGGGTGTGATTCGCAAATTACTCAAGCAAGCGGCAAAGAAATTAAATCCGAATGGAATTTTATTAATTGAAGTAGGCGGACTGCGTAAAGCTATGCATAAGCATTGGCCGAAGTTGCCCATGGTGTGGTTAGCGACTCAAGATGGACTGGATTGCGTGTGCTTAATTGCAGCCCGTGACTTAAAAAAATAAAATAAGTTTACCAGGCGCGCGGAGCTACGGCAGTTTCTAACTTATCTTGCGTTTGCTGAGGAAGCTTAGGGAAAAAATTCAATCCAGTGAGTGTTTCAATGCGTCGGATACTCACAACATAACGAGTTAATTCTGTATCTCTCCATTTTTCTTCGTGCGGAACCAAGTAAGCAATCGCACGTATACCCTTCTTCTCGTCATCATATTCAGAAATTACCATCCAGAATTCATCAGGTACAGGAATTCGCCCCACCATTCTGGGGTGAACACTGTAAACAGGACCTACCTGAACCCAAACCTCACCATAGCGCTGCACGTAGCGCTTTACGATGCGTTGCTCGATGTCTTTCCACAGTCCGGCATTCAGTGCGTGTAATTGCGGAACAATGTTAGAGAGAAAGAAAGTTTCTTTTTGAGCTTCGGCGCCGTAACAAACTGAGATGGCGTAGTTAGGCGTGAGATGGCCGCGATCATAGCCCGAGCGCACATATTCTTCGGTGGATACTTTCGCCGAAGTTCTGTTATCGACATAAAAAGATGATGGACGCGGGAGGTGGACATCCTGATACGAAAAAACGCGATAGGAGGACCAGCGAGCCGTGGGCACAGTATCATCGTAGCCGACAGAATACCCTTTGTTCACTAAGTGTTTAAGCCCTGAGTGATCGGCTGGCTCGCCGTAGGGAGCAAAGGCATGCACATCGGGCTCGGGAGCTGGTACCACATCACCTGTAATTACCGTAGTTTTATCTACAACCTGATCTAAAACCCGAATCACACTGTCGGGCGTGGTTTGGTCCTCTCGAACCTTATCAACGACATCGATAGCTCGCTGCTCGATGGCTATCTTCTGAGGAGTGTCAGAAAATAAATAAACTCCGAGAATTATCAGAATTAAACCCAATGAAAGTAGAAGGACCCAACCTAAAAATTTTAAAATCTTACTCATTTATTTTCGAAGGTAGTAACACTGCCACAACCAGTGGAATAACAAGACTAAGAACAGAATTTTTAAAAGTACACTGCGGTTATTTTCAGACACAACTAATCGAAGGCGTAAGTGATCCCGACGAAGCCAAAAGACCGCGCAGTAAATCGTCCAGATAAGATCTAATAAATACAGGGTGAAAACCCCTGGGTTATATTTAAAGGCCGACCAAAAATCGAGGTGGCTTAATTCACGGGCACAGCGGGTAGCACCACAACCTAAACAAGGGATACCAGTGAAATTAAAGAAAAGGCAACCGGGCGAAGTGCCACCGAGTTGAAAAAAGACCAAGGCAAAAATGCTGAAGCAGATAAAAACCAAGGGCCAAACCAACTCGTGATTCGTTTCACCGGGAAAAGCAGGCCTGCGAACAAGACGGATCATTACTAAATTACTTTACCCCTACTAATGCGGCAAGGCTAGCACCGCAGGCACAAACGCAACAGCAACTTACAATGCCCCACATGAACCATACGCCAAAAACCTTAAACGGACTTACCTTTAAAACAGCGGCAGTAGCTCGGCAGGAAATAATAATCGAGGGAATCGCGGAGAGGAGTACTAAAAAGAAATATATTTTATAAGGAGCCGTGAGCAGTATTAAAGCTGAGCATAAATTAAGTGCGGATAAGCTGATAATTAAAGCTACCACTGTTTTTTCGAGAGATACATTTTCTCTAAAGAGTTTTAATCCGAGCCAGAGAAAAACTCCGAAGAGAGCGATAAAGAAGGGGTAAAAAAGAGTGTAACAAATAACTCCAAACCATGCGGAGACGGGGGCGGTGGTGGTGTTTTCAAGTTGGCGAATTGCGTCGGCAAATTTAACGGAATCTACCGATGTTAAAAATTCTGCAATATTTTGGTTAATATCATTCGTACACAGTTGTCCAAAGATACTGAAAGGTGCTAATAATAGTGCGGTGATATAGGCAAAGGCGATATACTGCTTAAAACCAAAAGTGCCGGACGAAAAAGTTGCATACGGTGAAAGTAGTGCACCCTTAATGGTCTCGAAATAACTCCCTATGGATCGACTTTTTTCCCAAGGTACTGTGATAGAAAGATTATTCGATTGAGGAATAACGTCGGGCGGAACAGCTGATATCACTCCAGCGAACTCACTCCACTGTGCGAGCATCACCCAGGTGGACATTCCTTCGCGCCAGGCGAGATCGGTCATCAAAAATTTTCCGCTCTGTAAGCCTGATACTACTTCTTCGACTGAAAATACTCCGAGCGAGGAAGAATCGCGGGCGACGTGAATTTGCATAATTTATTTATGTAAAAATGCGATGATGTCGACAAGCCCAACCTATGTGAATGGGTGTCGTCTAATAAAGTGGTGAGGAGGGCGGGGCTCGAACCCGCGACCCGCAGCTTAGAAGGCTGCTGCTCTAATCCAACTGAGCTACCCCCTCGTTCCGACAAACCTAGGCGGCTGCCAGAGATTGGGCAAGCCGTCAGAAAATTAACAAATCAAATCTCTAAACTGGCTGAAATCAGCCGAAAGTCCGCTCGGCATACCCTTATTAATTACCGAAACGGCATCATGCGAGTGCAAGGACTCTAAGTGAGAGCAAGCGATGACGAAATCGCGCACCCTTAAATCGCGATCGAATTGTTCGTAAATAACGCGAGCAGCGTCTTCAACGAACTTAGAGTAGGCACCATTCAGCTCTGCGAAGGCCTGTTCGTCTTCGCGCTTCACCATGACTTGAGTCTCGGTGTGGATAGCGGCGAGACAGAGTTCCTGCATGTCTTCGATGAATAAACTCTTGGACGGAGAAACCTCCGCAACCACGCGAGCTTTGGAACGTTGCGAGTGAGGAATACCGTAAACTTCGCGCTCTTCGCGGGCGTGTTCGGTTAATTCAGCCGAACAAGGACAGGCCGATGAGTAGACGAAATCTAAATGAATATAGCGACGAACGCGGTCAAGGTCATCGATGGTTCCTTCCAGCACAGCGCGGTAATATTGCCAGCCTTCGAGACCCGAGCGGAGTGATTTTTGTAAAATAGGATAACGCAGTTCGACTAAGATTCGGGCGCGACTGCAATCGAGATCCTTCTTATAACGAATTAAAATTTCTTCGAGTAATTCATGCGAGAGCACACGATCCTTGAATTCGTAAAACGTGCGCATAATGCGCGACATATTAATGCCCTTGCGGTCAGCACCGAGAGAAACGGTGCCCGTGATGGTACATTCCAGAGGGATGGGCTTACCGTCGCGGGCTGCGACTAACATCGGTAAACGAAAACCAGAAATACCTACATGTTGAATAGGCACGTTGGCGCCTTGTATCTGCGAGGCATCTTTATTTTGCATATCGGGCAACGTGGCTCGATAAGCGTCATCGGCCTTAAAATTCTTATCGTAGTTACGTGAAAGATCGCGGCTGGATAAGGGTGACTTGGGTCGACGAGTCATAGTTTAAAGATTTAGCTTTTAGCGAGATTAGCAAATGGGCTACGAAATTTTTCTCTGCACTGGAGCCACCTGCCGGATTTGAACCGGC
>CAIOLH010000013.1 GCA_903859115.1 uncultured Opitutia bacterium
GGCGTCCACGATGTTCGATTTTCCGCAGCCATTGGGTCCGACGACAGCCGTGACTCCGGGGCGTAACTCAATTCGAGTACGATCAGCGAAGCTTTTGAATCCGTTGGCTACGATTTCCTTGAGGTACATCGAGGGTTGTTTGCCACGATTGCCTTGGATTACCCCCTCCGCAAGCGTGATATCTGCCTTTCTTGATAAGTTTTTCACATCCTAAAAAGTCGTGGTTTCTGGGTTGACGAGCCCCACCAGACTCTGTTCTTTCAACCCTCCAACTGATTAAATCATGTCTGTAGAAATCAAGATTCGTAAAGGCGAGACCATCGATAAGGCTCTCCGCCGCCTTAAGAAAAAAATCGACCGCGAGGGCGTAATCAAAGACGTCCGCGCTAAACGTGGCTATGAAAAGCCATGTGAACGTCGTCGTCGTAAGACTAAGGTAAAGAACTTCAATAGTTACCTCCGTAAGAAGTGGGATAACAACTAAGTCCTCCGACTTAGCTTACCCGACCCAAGACCCGCCTACCCTGGCGGGTTTTTTGTTGGCCGACCTCTTCAGCCAAAAAAATGGGCCGAGTCCGTGAAGACTCGACCCGTGATGTTCGGCAAGGCCGAAAGGCTTAGCGGAGGAAGAGAAGCTCTTGGTAGGATGGTAATGGCCAATATTCGTCGGCCACTAATTCCTCGAGGGCATCAGCTGCGGCACGTACCTTCAACATTGCAGGCAGAACCTTAGCGCAGGCATGCTTTGCATTGCTGTGGGTATCGGACTCAATCGCACGTTCTTTATCTAAGGCATCGATTGCATCAGACAATTGATCAGCGAGCGCGAGGATTTCGGAGCGTAATTTCTTACCCGATTTGCTGTCCGCTACTGCTGTAAGTTCGATTGCATACTTAAATGCGGCAGGCAACAGGAGCGTACGAGCAATCTCCGAAGTTAATTTAGACTCAGTCTTAACGGATAATACGTAAGAGTGGGTATAGATTTCTTCGCGTGAGTGTAACTCATCTTTGCTGAGAACTTTTTGGCGTTCGAATAATTCGATAGCAGCTTTGGAAACGATCTCAGGAAGGGCCTCAGGAGTTGTACGGAGGTTCTTGAGTCCACGCTTCTCAGCTTCTTTGTGCCACTCTTCAGAGTATCCATTACCATTGAAGATAATACGACCGTGCTTGGTGAGAATAACTTTGAGAACTTTTTGGAGCGCGAGGTTGAAGTCTTTGGTCGACTTCATTTCGACATCGAGTTCGTCAGCCAACATGTCGAGTGAGTCAGCCATGATTGTGTTTAACACAGTCAATGGACCGGCGACGGAGAAGGCAGAACCCACTGCGCGGAATTCGAATTTATTTCCAGTGAAGGCGAACGGACTGGTACGATTACGGTCACCAGCATCTTTTGGAAGTACGGGTAAGGTATCTACACCGAGAGTCATCGTGCCACCTTTACGTGAGCTGGATGCAGCACCACTGGCTTTAACTTGTTCGATGACTTCGTTGAGCATATCGCCCAAGTAAATCGAGATGATTGCAGGAGGCGCTTCGTTCGCACCGAGACGGTGATCGTTACCGGCAGAGGCAACAGAAGCACGGAGTAAACCTTGGTGTAAATCCACGGCACGAATCACAGCCGAGCAGAAGGCAAGGAACTGTGCGTTGGTGTGAGGATCGTTACCTGGCTCGAGAAGATTGCCTACGCCAGGACCACCGATGGACCAATTAACGTGTTTACCAGAACCGTTTACGCCTGCGAAGGGCTTCTCAGCGAGAAGACAAACGAAACCGTGTTTGGTAGCAACGCGACGCAGGAGCGTCATGGTTAACATTTGGTGGTCATGAGCTACGTTAGCAGACTCATAAATAGGAGCTACTTCGTATTGAGCAGGAGCTACTTCGTTGTGACGGGTCTTAATTGGAATACCGAGTTTGAAACACTCGCGTTCGGTTTCCATCATGCATGCGAGCACGCGATCAGGAATCGTACCGAAGTATTGGTCTTCGAATTCTTGTCCCTTCGCTGGCTTAGAGCCGAAGAGAGAGCGACCACAGGTATAGAGGTCAGGACGTAAATGGAATAAACGAGAATCGATCAGGAAGTATTCTTGTTCTGGGCCGCAAGATGCGCTGATGAATCCAACTTTTTTGCCGAAGTGGGCTAAAACGCGCTGAGCAGCACGATTCACAGCCTGCATCGAGCGAAGTAAGGGAGTCTTTTTATCAAGCGCCTCACCCTTCCAAGAAACGAATGCAGTAGGAATGCAAAGGGTTGAACCGTTTTCGCCGTCAAAAATATAAGCAGGTGAAGTAACGTCCCAAGCGGTGTAACCACGCGCTTCGAAAGTTGAGCGCAGACCACCGTTAGGGAACGATGAAGCATCAGGCTCAGCTTGAATTAAAGCCTTACCGGAGAATTGAGCGAGGGTGCCAGTGCCATTGGGCTCGAAGAATGTATCATGCTTCTCAGCAGTGAAACCAGTGAGAGGATAGAATACGTGTGCGTAGTGAGTCGCACCACGCTCGAGCGCCCAATCCTTAATTGCTGAAGCAACAATGTCAGCAGCAGCACCATCAAGTTTGCTACCGGACTCGATGCTGGACTTCAGAGATTTGAAAATGTCTTTGGGTAGACGCTTCTCCATTTTCTCGAGCGAGAAAACATTTTGTCCGTAGATGACATCGATCTTCTCGTTACGGAAGTCGAACGTCCCTTCGAGACGAGGTTGAGAGGCAATTGATGAAATTGCACTTTGACGGGCAGGGTTGGTACTCATGTTGGAAAATATACCCCTCTAATCAGCACCCAGCGTGCCACGGCACAATCCAGAAAGATTCACAGTTATATTTGCCTATTTTTAGACATTAGTGTCTATTTTTAGACAAATGTATCTATTTCCACTCGTAACTGAGGCGCACGAAATAGGTCGTATCGAGCTTTTCTTTGTTGGGCTGAGGTATTGAACGGTATTCGTTGGACATACCAATCTTCAAGGAAACTGGGCCGCCGTTCCTTAAGACATTAAAGGTGGTCTCATGTTTAACAATATAGTCCGACAGATCCTTAAGTGTAGGGACTAATGTCAGGCTGGTATCAATGACTGCCCACTTGAGGTCATTAGAGAAGAGTAAACCTAAATCAATCGAGGGTGCCGATAAACTAGCCTGACCCGCAGCAGAATAATTTTCGATGCGATGAGCAAAACCGACGAGACCATCGAGATGTCCTTTTTCTAATGCGATAAAACGGTAGCCGAGTCCAAGACTATTAACGGAGAAGAAATCTATACCCTTTGCTTTTTCGTAGCCGGTATGCGTACGAGCATACCAAAAATGTCCGCTCACAACAGCAGTTTCATAGGCAAGCTTAAGTCCTAAATCATCGGCCGAAACATCTCCGCCGGAAGACTCGCGAGCGTATAAGATATTACCAAGAATTTCATCGGCCTTGGTTTTCCCTTGAAAGTTAAAACCCAGACTCAATCCACTATTACGAGTAGATCCCGAGCGACCGCTGATATCGATATCTGCCTGGCATGTCCATTGACGCGATGAATCAGTAGCATCGGTTGTTGGAACCGTAGCGGCAAACGCAGTCGTCAGGGTAAATAATAAAAGGGAGTAATATTTTATCATTTTGCCAAATAAAAGAACCTCCTCGTCATTGCCAAGTCAGTTATTTATAAGATAATAAAAAAATGCTCTACGACGCCATCATCCTGGGGGCCGGACCCGCCGGCCTGGCTGTAGCTCATGAATTAAATAAATTGGGCGCTAAAGTTAAGGTTGTGGAATCTTCTCAACGCGTCGGAGGGTCCATCCGAACCATCAACCAAGACGGGTGGATTGTAGAAACAGGACCGAATACTTTACAAATCAACGGTGAGAGTGATTTAAAAATTCTGCAAGGTTACGGATTAAACAATGAAATTCTCTTGGCCGACAGCACCGCAGCCAACCGCTACATTCTTTCTCGAGGAAAACTTCATGCCCTCACCGCTCAGCCCACTTCCCTTTTAAAGTCAGACTTACTTTCATTCACTGAAAAAGTTCGCCTACTCTCCGAGGTATTTATCCCTCGCAGTAAAATTAAAAACGAATCGGTTTTTAATTTTATCTCTCGAAGATTTGGTTCAGCCGCAGCCGAACTACTCATGGATCCAGTCATTGCGGGCACCCATGCCGGCAATCCTCACGAGTTAATGGTCGAAAACTGTTTTCCTCTTTTAACAGAACTCGAAAAAAATCATCGCTCTATTTTACTCGGTCTTATCAA
>CAIOLH010000014.1 GCA_903859115.1 uncultured Opitutia bacterium
AAAAAATCCATTTCCGAACTATTAGAAGTGGGCGAAGATCAAGTCGGGGTAAAGGCGACTACCAATGAAGGCATGGACTCGATTGGCCAGGGCCGGGCGATAGCGGTTCAAGCTATTTGCATGCTTTTGAAGGTCTAAATCTCGGGTTTATTCCTTTCCGTCTTGTCAAATAGGTCTAAACAAACTCTCTCCAATTAAATCTATGGAGCAGACCCTTATTATTTTAAAACCCGATTGTATGGAGCGTCGCCTTTACGGCACCGTTTTAGCCCGCTTTGAAGCTGCTGGTTTTGACATTCAAGCCTGCAAATTAACCCGCCTTACTCCGGGTCAATTACGCGAACACTACGCACACGTTGCGGATAAGCCTTTCTATCCTGAGATCGAAACTTTCATGTCATCCCGCCCAGTCATTATCGCTGTTTTAAGCGGTAATAATGTCATTGCTCGCGTGCGTGAATTACTCGGACCCACAAACTCAAAGGTTGCTCCGAAAGGTACTATTCGCGGAGATTTTGGAACCGAAATGATGCGTAATGTTTGTCACGCCTCGGATAGCCCAGAAGCTGCCGCTGCTGAAATTAAACGCTTTTTTAGCGCGACCGAAGTTTTCTAAGTCTGCTACTTTTTAATTTTCTAGGGGTTTTAAAAGAGTGCGCCGCTCCTTTTTAAACTTCTTCATACTCGTAATATTTTCTTCTGTGCTCAGCGCAGAGGCTCCGAAGATAAAATCTGATTTTGTTTTAAAAAGTTCGGTGATGACGGAAGGTGGAAGTATTCCGAAAGAGTTTACGGGAGATGGCGCAGGTATTAGTCCGCCGTTGGAATGGAAGGGTGCACCGGCGGGCACAAAATCATTCGTCGTATTGATGCATCACTTCCCGCATGAAGGTGATCCCGCCCGCTGGTATTGGATTTTATATAATATTCCCAACTCGGTAACATCTCTCGCTAAAGCCACCAAGGGTGTCGGTGTGAATGGATCGAACTGTGTTGGTCCCGAATTAGCCTACGCTCCTCCCCACTCAAAAGGTCCAGGGGTCAAAAAATACACCATCACCGTTTACGCCTTATCCGCTCAGCCGAAATTAACCGTAACTGGTAAGCAGATAAACCGAGACGCTATGCTGGCTGCGATTAAAGATATTACGTTGGGGCAGGCAGAGCTTAATTTCACCTATGATCGGACGGACGTGGTCTCAGCCGAAAAGGGTGGCGAGGCGAGTTCGGCCAAAGGAAGTCGCCGATAAAAGGGTCCCTAGCCGCCGTCAGACTAACTTTTCTGACTTTTTTTGTGACTTCCCCGTTGCCCTTGGGCGGGTAAATTAAACAAAGTCTAACCATGTTAGACCCTAAGTTATTTCGTGAGCAAATCGACGCTGTCCGCAAAGGCATTGCTCGTAAAAAATTTCAAGTGGATCTCGACGCCGTCTTAGCCGCCGACGAAGTTCGCCGTCACGCCGTTGCCGAATTTGAAACCGCCCGCGCTCTGCAAAATTCAGCCAACAAAGAGATGGCCACGATGCCTAAGGGCACGCCTGAGTTTCAAGCAAAGTTGGCGGAGATGAAAGAGGCTTCGGCACGCGTTAAGGAATTAGAAAAGAAAGTCAGCGAAGCTGAAGAAGTTTGGAAACAGGTGAGTTTAACGGTCCCGAATATTCCTCATGACTCCGTTCCCGAAGGTCGCACTGAAAATGATAATAAAGTTCATTCTACTTGGGGTGATGTAGATCAATTAATTTCTCCAGCCGCGAAGCCGCACTGGGATATCGCCTGGTTTTCTAAAGCGATTGATTTTGAACGCGGCGTTAAAGTCACCGGCGCAGGCTTCCCTTTTTACGTTGGTGATATGGCCCGTTTAGTACGCGCTTTGATTCAATTCTTTTTAGAAGAAGCCAATTCCGCCGGATACACTGAAGTGCACGCGCCTTTATTGGTGAATGCCGCAAGCGCGACGGCAACTGGTCAATTGCCTGATAAAGAAGGGCAAATGTATCATGCACAAACGGATGATTTTTATTTAATTCCGACCGCTGAAGTTCCCGTAACGAATTTTTTCCGTGATGAAATTTTAGATGAAGCTGCGTTGCCTGTAAAACGCGTGGGCTATACGCCATGTTTCCGTCGTGAAGCAGGCAGTTGGGGTGCGCACGTACGCGGACTGAATCGTTTACACCAATTCGATAAAGTAGAATTAGTTAAATGGACTCATCCAAGTGAATCATTTAATGAGTTAGAAAAATTACGCGGAGATGCTGAAAGCATTTTACAAAAACTCAATTTACCCTACCGCGTGTTACTCATTTGTGCTGGTGACATTGGTTTCTCGCATAGCAAGCAATACGATCTCGAAGTTTGGGCGGGTGGACAGAAGCGTTGGTTAGAAGTTTCTAGCTGCTCTAACTTTACTGATTTCCAAGCACGTCGTGCGGGTATTCGTTATCGTCCAAAAGATGGAAAGGTAGAATACGTTCACACTTTAAATGGCTCGGGTCTGGGCTTACCTCGAGTTTTAGCGGCAATCCTCGAAAATAATTTACAGCCCGATGGCAGTGTTGTTGTTCCTGAAGCCCTGCGTCGATGGTACGGCAAGGACACTATTAAATTCTAAAGTGTTCTCCGCTCCTGCCTCATTAGAAAAAATTAAAATCACGGCGTCACAATTGCCTGAATTGTCACTGCCTAGTTCGCTCCTAGGAAAGAAAGTTGCGGTGGCGGTTTCAGGCGGAGCTGATTCCATTTATTTACTCTGCGCACTTTGGGTTAATCCAGCTATTCGCCAGCATTTATTAGTCCTGCACTTTGATCACGCAGCCCGCGGAATTGAATCCACTCACGATGCATTATTTGTGAAAGAGGTTTGTCAGTCTTTGGACGTACCGTGTTATCTCGGTCGGAGAACGGAAGAAGGTCCGGCCTCCGAAGCAACATTGCGTGAAGCAAGAAATACTTTTTTTGCTGAGCAGAGAAAGCTTCACGATTTTAATATTATTTGTACGGCGCATCACCTCGACGATGTCGCCGAAACTTTATTAATGAGACTAGCCCGCGGGGCCGGATTAACGGGTCTTTCGGCGCCTCGCGTGTTACAGAATTTTCGTGATGGGCATTTACGTTATCGCCCCTTGATCGCAGCCCGCTTGGGTAAAAAAGATATTTTAGAAGGGTTGCAACGCGTGGACATTCCCTGGCGAGAAGATGCGACCAACCAATTACCCATCGTTAAACGAAATCGGATTCGTCGATGGTTAAATAAAAACGCAGAAGAAGCTTTAGGACCAGATTACACCAAAGGTTTTGCTCAATCGGCGGACATCATTGAGCAGGCTCGTTCAGCTTTATTAACCTGGGCTAAAGATTTAGGCTGCGTAAAAAATTCCGAAGGAGTTTTAGAGGTGAGTGCTCTGAAAAATCGACCCGTTGCCTTAGCCTATGTTGTAATCCATGAATTTCTACAGGAGTGTGGCTTGGGTGCCGTGCAGGGCGCCTCCTTGGAACTTTTAGTAAAACATTTATGTGCGGGCACCGATGTTCAGATGTCGGTGCTTTCAAAATTAGTTAAAATTAAAAACGGAAAATGTTTTTTAACACCTGAAGACTTGGCACCTTTGGGAACGCAAACGCGACGCCTGACTCTGGGTGTGCTCGATGGAGAAACGGGCCTGTTGGCGGAGGTGGTGACTGTGGACGAAAATCTCTGGGTAAAATTGTCACGGGGAGACATTCCGCCCACCAAAGAAGTCTATTTGTCTCCCGCGGCGGTAGGCGTAATTTCCTGGAGGGGCAGAATGGAAGGGGACCGCTATCAACCTCTGGGGTCTAGTGGAACTGCCAAAGTTTCGGATCTTTTAATTAACAGGAAAGTGCCGTCAGAGTTACGCGAAAACCTTCCGGTTGTTCTTTTAAATCAAGAAATCATCTGGGTTCCTTCTAATCCGCCGGCGGAATTATACAGGTTAAATGGACCCGTTAAAGGGGCTCTCCGATTGACTTGGCTTAACCCCTGCTTAATTTAAACCTCCCCCCGATGAGCCAAGACAACAACGAGGATAATAACCGTGTTAAAGCTAAGCCTTTAATCGTATGGATCATTTTAATTGGTCTAGTTGCACTGTTAGTGAACTACAGTGCTCCGCCCGCCAACAGCGTTCAGAAATTGAGCGTGACCGAAGTCCTATCTCTCGCCCAAGAGAAGAAGGTAAAAAATATTTCAATCAAATCCGACTCCACCGCTGGTTCTAATAACTGGTACGAAGTCTCCGGAGAATTAGATGTCAAAGGCGCTGCCGCTGATGACAAGACTAGGTTCCAGGCCAAAGGTCGTTTAACCGAAAAAGAATTTGAAGGCCTACGTGGTGCAGTAGCTAAAGACGCGTTCAAGGAAGTTCCGGAACAGACGGGATTAACAATGTTCCTCTATAATGTTCTGCCAACCTTACTGATTTCAGGCTTGGTACTCTACATGATGTACCGCTTTTTACGCAGTGCGAATAAGGGTGCGATGCAGTTTGCAAAATCCCGCGCTCGTTTAAATGCGAACGAAAATGAAGGTACTACTTTTAAAGACGTGGCTGGATGTGATGAAGCGAAAGAAGAAGTGAAAGAGATTGTAGATTTTCTCCGTGATCCCAAACGCTTCACCAAAATGGGTGCGTCTATTCCGAAAGGCATTTTAATGGTCGGACCTCCCGGAACCGGTAAGACACTTCTCGCACGTGCTGTCGCCGGAGAAGCTAAAGTTCCTTTCTTAAGTATTAGCGGTTCTGACTTCGTTGAAATGTTTGTCGGCGTGGGTGCAGCTCGCGTTCGCGACACTTTCGAGCAAGCCCGCAAACTCGCTCCTTGTATTGTATTTATTGATGAAATCGACGCAGTTGGCCGTCAACGTGGTGCTGGCGTCGGTGGCGGAAACGATGAACGCGAACAAACACTTAACTCATTACTCGTTGAGATGGATGGCTTTGATGGTCAGGCCGGCGTCATCGTTATCGGTGCGACCAATCGTGCTGATGTACTCGATCAAGCTCTCTTACGTCCAGGTCGTTTCGATCGCCAAGTCTTCGTGGATTTACCTGACTTACGAGGTCGTGAAGCGGTGCTCGCGGTTCACGCTAAACGTTTCCAACTAGCGCCCTCAGTTGATTTAAATCGTATCGCTCGCATCACCACAGGAATGTCGGGTGCTGATTTAGCGAATTTATTAAACGAAGGTGCGTTGCATGCCGGTCGTCGCAATCGCGATAAGGTTGAGATGTCTGACATCGAAGAAGCTCGCGATAAAATTGCTTACGGTCGTGAGCGTCGTCGTGCGATGGATGAAGAAGATCGTCGCAGCACTGCGTACCACGAAGCGGGTCACGCCATTGTTCAAGCCGTCGTCGATGATGGTGTATTGCCAATTCACAAAGTAACCATCCTTCCTCGTGGTCGTGCGTTGGGCATGGCCATGTTCCTTCCAAAGAAAGATATTCTTGGATATTCTAAAGCCCGTTTGCTCACTTACATTTGTACGGCGATGGCCGGCCGCGTGGGCGAAAAAGTAGTCACTGGCGATGTGTCCAACGGTGCTTCTTCCGATATTAAACAGGCCACCCGCATGGCCCGTCAGATGGTCTGTGATTGGGGCATGAGTGAGCTCGGCCCTATTTCTTATAACGAAAACTCTGACACCGTTTTCTTGGGTCGCGAAATTTCTCGCACGCAATCGCACAGCGATGAAACCGCGCGTCGTATTGACGAAGCCGTTGCGAAAATTGTCAGCGAGCAATATGCCCGCGCCGAAAAAATTATTGCTGAGCACGCTGACGCCCATCGCAAGATTGCCGAAGCTTTGCTCGAGCAT
>CAIOLH010000015.1 GCA_903859115.1 uncultured Opitutia bacterium
GCACCACATAATGACGAGGCGCCTGAAAGGTGATTCCAATCCTTGAGACCACGTAAATGTGGCGTTATTACAGAACCAATCGGACCTTGGTAAGTTGTGCCATAAGCATGACCACCAATATTCTTAAATATAGGACAAACATTTAAACACGCACCGCAGCGAATACAATGGAGTGCATCGCGTTGCTCGGGATCTGCTAACAACTGAGTGCGGGCATTATCTAATAAAACTAAATGAAACTCTTCCGGACCATCACGCTCACCTGGCTTTTTGGGACCAGCATAAAGTGTATTATAACAGGTCATGGGCTGGCCTGCACCCGCCGTCGCTAACATCGGCAACAAGACTGCGAGGTCATCTATTGTATTAATCACTTTTTCGATTCCCGAGAGTGCAATATGCACCCGTGGCATCGCCGCCGTTAAACGAGCATTACCTTCGTTCTCGGTAATGGAAATTTGACCTGTATCGGCGACTAGGAAATTCGCACCCGTAATACCCACATCAGCCGTGATGTAGAGTTTACGTAAATGCCTACGTGCAATCATCGTCAGTTCTTCGGGACTATCCGTTGCCGCTGTTCCGAGATGCTTGGTAAATAAATCGCTGATTGCTTCACGCTTTAAATGCATGCAGGGGAAGACGAAGTGGTAAGGAGCTTCCCCGCGCAATTGTTGGATGAACTCACCTAGATCACTCTCCACGACGCCATAACCCGCTTTCTCGAGAGCATCATTTAAATGAATCTCTTCAGTGGTCATGCACTTTGATTTAATAACGGCCTTGGCATTCGCCTTAGCCAATAAATCTAAAATAATTTGACGTGCTTCAGCCGCATCGCGTGCCCAGTGAACCTTACCGCCATTAGATTCAAATTTCGCGACAAACTTTTCTAAGACCTCAGCTAAATTATTTACGGCTGACCATTTGGCGAGTGAAGCCGCATCGCGAGCTAGTTCCCAGTCGCGATACTTAGCTTTATACAAATCACGGTTTTTATAATAACCACCCAGTGCGGTGCGAATAAACTGACGCTGATCGCCGTCGGCACTCGTCAGGGTAGATTCCTTGATAAAAATGGATTTGGAATCAGACATGTTCGATCCCCATCGCTAAGAGCTCGGCGATATGCAGAGGTCTAATGACTTTGCCTTCGCGTGATAACCATCCGCCAATTTGAAGTAAGCAGGATGGGTCGGATGATACGATGTAGTCCGCACCGGTTCGCGCCAAGGCACCCGCTTTTACTTGTACCATGGCCGTCGAAATCATCGGAAACTTAACCGAGAATAATCCGCCAAAACCGCAGCAAGAATCCGATTCTTCGGTTTCAATTAAATCTAGACCCTTAACCGCCCGTAATAACTTACGTGGCTCCTCTTTGAGTCTTAATTCACGGAGGGCGTGACAACCATCATGGTAAGTCACCTTTTTATTCAAAGTAGCACCTACATCCGTAATTTTTAATTGCGAAACGATAAAATCGGAAAATTCAAATGTGCGTTGAGATAGTCGCTTCGCTTCCGATTCGTATTTTGTACCATGAAGAAGTTCAGGATAAAATTTCTTCATCATCGCCACACATGAACCGGAAGGACCGACGACAACCTCGGCTTCTTTAAAGACTTCCAAACTACGAATCGCACCTTCTTTAGCGATTTCCCATTGCCCGGAATTATAAGAAGGTTGACCGCAACAAGTTTGACTCGAATTAAATTCAACTTCCTGGCCGAGTTTTTTCAAAACCTTAGCGGCCGCCAAACCTACTTGTGGGGTAAGCTGGTCGACGAAACAGGGAATGAAAAGGGAGACGCGCACAGTTTATCTTAAGAAAGCCTCGTGTAAGCCACCGTCGACCGTAATCACTTGGCCGGTAGTTTTATTGAGTCGATTGGAGACTAATAAGAAATACGCCTCCGCTTGGTCAGCAGGAGTAATCGGATTCTTAGTTAAAGTTCTCTCCGCATAGAACTTCGACAGTTTTGTGGTCAAAGATTCCGAAGCTTCGTCATCGGTGTAAGGAATGTTATATTTAGCCAGTGATGCGATAACGCGATCGCGTGGGAACATCGCTGAACCTTGAACAACGGTGGCAGGAGCTACACCATTAACGCGAATGAGAGGGGACAACTCCATGGCTAGTTCGCGTACGAGGTGATTCGCGGCAGCCTTGGAAGTGTCGTAAGCAACGGAGCCTTTCTTAGCGACAACGGCATTCGCGCTGGTCGTAAGCACCATGTTTCCGCGGAGGCCTTGTTCCTTCCAGGTCTTGAAAGCTTCATCAGCAACGAGGTAACTACCTGTCACATTTAAAGCAAACGTGAGAGCCCACTTGTCGTCAGGAATGTGTCCCGAAGTATCAGGTGATACGAAAATGCCTGCAGTAACACAGATCGAATCAAAACCACCGTAGGCTAAAGCGACTTCATCAAGCATGCGACGAATGGAGTTACGATCCATGATATCACCCGCTAAGCCGATGGCAGGACCACAATTAGAAAGACCTGTACCAGCAACGCCGATACCAATACCGTATTTATCAGTAATTTCTTTCGCCGTCGCTTGAGCAGCTTCAGCATTTTTATCTACGCAAACGATGTGAGCGCCTTCTTTAACTAGGCGGTGTGCGGTTTCTTTACCGATACCCGAACCTGCACCGACCACGATGATGACTTGGCGTGCTAATTCTTTCTCTGCAGGCATGCGCTTGAGTTTGGCTTCTTCTAATAACCAATACTCAATATCAAAGGCTTCTTGTTGGGGCAGGGCAACATACTGGTCGATTGCCTCAGCACCACGCATGACTTCAACGGCACAGTTGTAAAACTCAGCCGTGACGCGCGACTCGGACTTATCTTTACCCCAAGCAACCATACCTACGCCTGGAATCAGTACGACGGTAGGATTTGGATCACGCATGGCAGGTGAATTGGCACGTTTGCAGGCGTTATAATATTTGGCGTAATCTTTTCGGTAATTATCTAAACCGGATTGGAGTTTAGATTTAAGCACAGCAACGTCTTCTTTTTGCGGATTCCAATCAATATAGAGTGGTTTGATTTTCGTACGCAGGAAGTGATCGGGGCAGGATGTACCTAATTCTGCTAAGCGAGGTGCGTCGCTCGAATTAACGAAACGTAAAATCTTTTCGTCGTCTTGCACGGTTCCGATGAAACGTTTTTCTTGTGAGACCTGACCACGCAACCAGGGTAAGATTTTAGCTAAAACTTCATGACGTTTAGCGGCGTCGAGGGTTTGATATTTAGCACCACCAAAAGCTTTGGTATCGCCACCTTTGGATTGGTACTGCGACTCGATATAAGCAGCAGCTTGCTCAATCATCGAAAGCGTAAGTTCATAGCAGGCCTTATCGTCATCTGCCCATGAAATGAATCCGTGCTGGCCCATCATGATAGCTTTGGTCGAAGGCTCTTTGCGTGCAATTTCCTGCATCGCTAATCCTAATTCAAAACCTGGGCGCATCCATTTCACATACGCCATTTTTCCAGCGAAGATTTTTTGCGTCAGTGCTTCACAATTCTTAGATGCAGCAATGGAAATAATCGCATTAGGGTGCATGTGGTCGACGTGTTTGCCTGGTAAAAAACTATGAAGAGGCGTATCAATCGATGAAGCCCGAGGATTTAAATTAAAGGTCGTATGATTATACATGGCGACCATGTCATCTTCCGCCTGTGACTTTAATCCCTTATCTGCGCGTGCGGCATACACGGCTTGTAATTCGATGAGTTTGTCTTGGTAGAGTGAGGAAAAATTTTCGCGGGTAGACGTACGTAAATCGCCGCCAGAACCTTTAACCCAAGCTCGCTGGCGATGTCTACTACGGACCTGCCGGATTCCAGCAGCGACTGTATCTCGCTTGGGCGCTTAGATCCTTTGGTACGCAGACCAGCC
>CAIOLH010000016.1 GCA_903859115.1 uncultured Opitutia bacterium
CAATCGGTCGCCGAAAAAGTAGGAATTCCTACCGCCTTTGCCCAAGAGTTTTTAGCGGATGGCGCGCGCAAGCCATGGATCTTGGTTACTGGCCATCGTCGCGAATCTTTCGGTGGCGGGTTTGAGCGCATTTGTGAATCAATCAATCGCCTTACGCAAATTCACCCCGATGTGGGGGTACTTTATCCCGTACACTTAAACCCACAAGTTCAAGGACCTGTTAATCGTATTTTAGGATCCAATCCGCGCATCGCCCTAGTTGCCCCCGCTGCCTATGAGGAATTTGTTTGGTTGATGAACCGTTGCACCTTTCTACTCAGTGATTCGGGTGGCGTGCAAGAAGAGGCCCCCTCATTGGGTAAGCCTGTATTGGTGATGCGTGATACCACTGAGCGTCCTGAGGGCGTTGACGCTGGTACCTGTCGTCTCGTTGGTACTGATCCCGAGGTGATTCTGCGTGAAGCGGATTTACTCTTAAATAATCCAGGAGAATATCAACGACGTTCGAGTCTAAAAAATCCTTACGGTGACGGTCAGACCTCACATAAAATCCGACAAATTCTTGAAAGTAGTTTGAATCAATAAAAGTGAAAATACTTTATTTCCACCAACACTTTACCACCCCCAAAGGGTCTTCAGGTACTCGTTCTTACGAGTTTGCTCAAGTGCTCATCAGGCGCGGACATCAGGTAACCATGGTTTGCGGTCAGATGGATCGCGACTCACTCAATTTACCTTTTGATGAAAAGAGGGGATGGTCACGTGGATTAATCGATGGGATTGATGTGATAGCTCTACCTCTAAGCTATTCTAATCACGATGGCATTGGGCGAAGACTCATTACTTTTTTTAAATATGCGCTTAAGAGCATTAAAATCGCCCTCGATTTTGAATACGATGTAGTTTTCGCAACTTCGACGCCACTCACCGCCGCGTTACCAGGAATTTTTGCCAGTTGGTTAAAAGGAAAAAATTTTATTTTCGAGGTAAGAGATTTATGGCCCGAATTACCTAAGGCCATGGGCATGAAAAATCCTATCCTCCTGGGCGGAATGTGGGCCATTGAGGGCTGTGCATATCGAGCGTCCTCCGCTTGCGTTGGGCTATCACCAGGAATTGTTCAAGGCATCCGCCATCGTTCGGCAAAAAATCACCCCATCGCTTTAATCCCTAATGGCTGTGATCTCGAAATTTTTAAACCGCAGCCCAAATTCATTATAAAAATTGAGGGCATCAAAGAAGGCGACTTTGTGGCAGGTTTTACGGGAGCTCATGGTAAAGCGAATGGGCTCGACGCCATTATTGAAGCAGCACGGGAACTTAAAAAAAGAAATATCCAAAATATTAAATTTCTCTTAATCGGTGATGGCTCGGAAAAAGCACGACTACAGAAATTGGCTACCCAAGAACAGTTGGATTGCGTTATTTTTCACCCCCCAATTTCAAAGTTAGCGCTCGCTCAAATTACCTCCCAGCTGGATTGTGGTCTAATGTTCCTAGATAATATCCCTGCATTTTATTACGGAACATCTCCCAATAAGTTCTTCGATTATATCTCAGCGGGTATACCTGTGATTAATAATTATCCTGGATGGTTGGCCGGAATGATTACAGAAAATCAATGTGGAGTGGCGATTCCACCTAAAGATACACGAGCCTTGGTTGATACACTCATTACTTTATCACGCGAACCAAGTTCATGCATGAAAATGGGCCAGTCTGCTCGAATGCTTGCCGAAAAAGAATTTTCACGGGAAAAACTAGCAAACCAGTTCTGCGACTTTATTGAACATCAATCCCGCCTCAGCGCCTAAAATAAATGAAGATTTTGATTACATCAGCGGGTCGTCGAGTTGAATTAATAAATTGTTTTACCGCAGCTGCCCAAACCCTAGGTTTAACTGTAGAAATTTATACGGCCGATTTAAATCCTCGATTTAGTGCTGCCTGCCAAAAAAGTGGGCGCTTTTTTAGTGTCCCGACGGTAGATAAACCCGAATACATTGACAGTTTGCTCGATATTTGTCGGCGCGAAAAAATCGCCCTGCTCGTGCCGACCATTGATCCGGAGTTAGATTTATTGAGCCAACATTTGGAAAGTTTTACCCTAATTGGGACTCGGGTTCTTATTTCTCCAGCTTCAGTCGTGGAGGTTGCACGAAATAAAATTAAAACAGCCGAGGTTCTTCAACGTGCGGGCTTGCCGATTCCACAGACTTTACCGATTAAGCAGTTTATAGAGAATCCACCTTCTTGGGCTGATTCGATTATTGCTAAGCCGCTTGCTGGTAGTTCTTCCGTTGGAATCATCAAATCTCCTACTAAAGAAGATTTAGCGCAGTTGATTAATGAACCCTATTTAATTCAGGAAAAATGGGTGGGGCGTGAATTTACAGTAAATTTATTTTTTGATGAACTAGGCCGAGTTGTTTCGGTTGTCCCCCACGAAAGACTCGAAGTGCGTTCGGGTGAGGTTTCCAAGGGAATTACCACCCGCCACCTGCCTCTTATTGCCGCTGGTTTCACTTTTGAGAAAATTTTCCCTCATGCTCGTGGCCCGCTCTGTTTTCAGGCTATTGTGCGCCCCGATAATACATTTTGTATTTTTGAAATAAATGCACGCTTTGGAGGTGGATACCCGCTGGCTGATCAAGCGGGGGCAAAATTCGCTCAATGGATTCTCGAGGAATTAGCTAATCTACCCAGTTCCGCAAATAATGAATGGTGCGAAGGAGTGCTTATGCTTCGCTATGACGCTGCAGTGTTTACCAATACTTGATTTAATAAATAATGGTGATTGTTTTTGATATGGATGACACGCTCTACCCAGAGTCATCTTTTGTACTCTCTGCGTTGGCGGAAACGGGTAAGTATGCAGAAGATCGATGGGGCTATAAATATTTTCAGTCTACTCTAGAGAAACTTTTTTTACAGGGTGAAAAAACACATCTTTTCCAAAAAGCCGCTCTGTATAATCAGAGTCCTGAATTTAAACCTTCACAAATAGAAGAGTTGTTAAATTTCTACCGCAATCACAAGCCAGACTCACTGCCATGGTATTCAGATGCCTTAGAAATTGTGCCTCAACTAGCCGAGCGATTTTCGTTAGGGTTAATTTCAGATGGGTATCTTCCTGTTCAGTCTAATAAAGCAAATGCCCTAGGCGTTCAGCGTTGGTTTAAAGAAATTATTCTTACAGAAGAATTAGGACGTATACACTGGAAGCCCGCACCGACCGCTTTTAATTTAATGATGAAGCGTTTTCCTGGCGAAAAATTTACTTACATTGGGGACAATCCCCGCAAAGACTTTGTCGCTCCGCATCAATTGGGCTGGCAAACTATACAAATTTTACGTCCTGATGGACAATATTCTGGGCTAACTGATCAACCCACTACTCCGGCGAAACATCAAATTAACGACCTCCGCCAACTTAAAGATTTAGTGAAATGACAGATATTTTAATCCAACAGGTCGGTTTTATTTCTGAAGCGATAGCCTGGCAAGGGTTCCTCGAACAATTTGAGTATACCGATTTTTACCATACATTTGATTATGTTTACTTGGAATCCCTGAGGATTAATGGCGCCCCTAAGTTGGTGGTAGTAAATACGCCCTCGGGTTTGGTTGGTTTAATTATGATATTCAGAAAAATCCCTGGAGAAAATAAGCATTTTGATGCTACCGCCGTTTACGGATATAATGGAGTTTTAATAACCTCGGCCTTAACGGCCACAGATTATCATTTAGGAATCGCTCAAATTAAAAAAGCATTAGCCCAGCGTGGATGTGTGAGTTTTTTTAATCGCGAGTCAGCCTTCACATCACAGCGCCTACCCGAAGCTACCGAAGCAGGTAATACGATAGCCGTGGACTTACAGCAAAGCTCCGCAGCCTATGAACAATCTTTAGCGGAAGGACATCGCCAAGAGATTAAGTCGCTAATAAAACTTAACTATAGGGTGACAAACGCACAGAGTGAAAAACAGTTAGCAGAGTTTAAAGAAATTTATAATCAGACAATGCTACGACGTAATGCCGGGGCTCAGTATTTTTTCAGTCAAAAATATTTTAAGGCTATCTTAGAAAACGTCCACACATCGGCTGTTCTGAAAATGGTTTACCATAATGATCAAGTATTAGCGGGAGCCATTTTTACAACCCAAGGGACTAATCTACATTATCTTTTTTCGGGTAGTGCTAACAACGCCGCTCCCTATCCCGTAACAAAACTTATCCTTGATCAAATCATTAGAGAAAATCTGCAAAAAGATAAACAAAAGTACCTGCACTTAGGTGGAGGTCTGGCGGGCAAAAATGATGGGTTGTTCAAATTTAAATTTGGTTTTGGAAAAACTGTTCTACCTTTTTATACTACCCAATGGATTTTACTCCCCGAGGTTTACACTCGCTTGAGTGCTCACGTATTAACGGAGACCAGCTTCTTTCCTAAGTATCGTAGTGTTTAAGGTCTAAAATAGACAGGCCAAGCACTCGGTAACGCTCCTATAATTAATGATTACACGTTCACAAATTTTAGTTATTATCCTCAATCGCTTAAAGTCCTTGGGCGCTGAGCTGCAGAAGCCTGCGTTAATTGAGGCGACCGAACAAACTCGACTCTTTGGCGATAGGGCCGATCTCGATAGTATGGGACTAGTAACCTTAATTGCGGACCTAGAATTCGATCTCCAACAAAACCTAGGACGCGCCGTTTCTCTGGTAGACGAAAAAGCCATGAGTCGACTCACCTCACCGTTTCGCCGCGTCGATTATTTAGCGGATTATTTAGTCGAACTTCTCAATGAGCCCAAATCTTAAAATGCCTAATGCTATCATTACAGGAACTTCGCGCGGACTGGGCCGGGCTCTAGCTGAAAAATTACTGCATGAAGGCTGGAATGTTTGGGGATTCTCCCGCAGTCCCTCACCCATTAAACACGAACATTATCGCGAGCACTTAATCGATATTACGGATGAGGCCGGGGTGCAAAACGCTGTAAGCCTCATCAGCCAAAGTTCCATAAATATTGATCTACTGGTGAATAATGCGGGTGCTGCCTCGATGAATGCATTTTTACTTACTCCTGCTAAAACTGCTGAAGCCTTGATGCGGCTTAATTTTTTAGGGACCTTTCATTGCCTGCAGGCGGTGGGTAAATTGATGGTTCGTCAACGCCATGGCTTGGTTATTAATATTACAACAGTTGCAGTACCTCTGGTGCTTGCTGGCGAAGCTGCTTATGCGGCGAGCAAAGCAGCGGTAGATTCGCTGACTAAAGTCACCGCCGAAGAACTTAAGTCACAGGGCATCACCGTGATTGGTTTGGGTTTTGGACCTATGGACACGGATTTAATCAAAGCCGTGAATAAAGAAAAAATTAACCAAATTAATCAGCGTATTAATCGCCCTGACGGTACCACGTTAAATCAAGCAGTAGATTTTATTTTCAAACACCTAGACAAGAAATCTATCACCTCGGGCGATTTATATTATTTAGGTAAAATTTCGTAGATGAATTTTTGGTTACACGAACGATTTAAAAAATTTAATACTAAGCCAGCCCTAGTCGGCCCTTGGGGTGAATTTTCGTATGCCGACTTGGCAAACTTAACCGAAAAAATTGAAAGTGAGTTTAGGAGTTTAGCCGGATCTGCGCCCACGACGATTGGCCTAGTGGGAGACTGCTGTCCTGCCAGCGTTGCTTGGTTAATCGCTTCCGAGCGTTTACAGCACTGGATTGTGCCGATGATGGATCACGCGCAGGAGACGGCCGAAAAACTTAATCAAATCCATGCGCAATGGGTAGTTATTACAGAGGGTTCGACCTGGAAAATTTATCCACGCGCGGCCGTTGGTAAATTAGAATTAGATAACAACCAATCGATTCCAGTATCGCATGCCGGCCTCGTTTTATTTTCTAGTGGGACGAGCGGTAATCCTAAAGCGATGCTCCAGGACTTGAGTAACTTGCTAGGTACTTACGAGTCTCGGCATGAAAACTCTTTAATCATCTTAAGTTTACTCGGCTTTGATCATATTGGTGGGATTAATACACTATTAGGAGGATTAGCAGCAGGCTCCCTTATTGTGATTCCTGAAAGCCGCGCACCCGATCAAGTTGTTGCTGTTATTAAAAAGTATCACGTAGCGATTCTTCCCGCGACCCCCACTTTTCTTAATCTACTTTTACTAGCCGGTGCCGACCGCTTAACAGACTTAGCTTCACTCCGTTTAATTACTTATGGAACTGAACCGATGCCTGAGGCCTTGTTGGCTCGTTTACGTCAAGTGCTGCCCTCGGTTCGTTTAATCCAAACTTTTGGTACAACGGAAACTGGAATTTTAAAAACCGAGAGTCCGGATGGTGACTCGAATTTTTTAAGAATTAACGACCCTAGTGTTGAATGGAAGATAGTGAATGACGAGTTGTGGTTAAAAACCCGTACCCAAATTCGTGGCTACCTTAATGCTCCCAATGAAAAATTCACTGAGGATGGCTGGTTCATGACTGGCGATAAAGTTGAAGTCGGCCCGAATGACACTCTGCGAATTTTAGGTCGATCGGGTGAGATGATTAATGTCGGTGGACAAAAATTAATGCCGACGGAAGTTGAATCAGTTATTTTAAGCGTGCCGGGAGTGGTCGACTGTCGGGTTTTTGGAGAAAAAAATGCGATGGTTGGTCAGACTGTGGCAGCTGATATCATTCCGCAGTCCGGACAGAATTGGGAAACATTACGGGCTTTAATCAGGCAAACCTGTCGCCAAACCTTATCCACCTATAAAGTTCCTACACGACTGAACTTAGTTACTGCGATTTCTACAAATCGGCTTAAAAAACAACGAACGAGTTAAGCGAACGTAGTTCTATGCAAATCACCCTCTCACATTTTCGCTTGGCTGGCTTGGCCGTCTCCACGGGAGCCGATACCAGAGATTATATAAAAGACGGATTAGCTCACGGTATCAGTCTCGCCCACTTAGAACGCGTTGCTAAAACGATTGGGCTAAAGGAACGTAAGGTAGCGTCGCCTGGTGTGACCGCGTTGGACTTATGTGAAGATGCTAGTCGTCGGCTTCTGGCGGCTATGGATATCGATGTATCGACCATCGATGCCATTATTTTTGTCACGCAAACGCCTGATCACTCACAGCCCAGCAACTCCTGTCTTTTGCATGGTCGTCTAGGTTTTAGTAAGTCTTCTTTTGCCTTAGATTTGTCCTTGGGTTGTTCAGGTTGGGTTTACGGGCTGTATCAAGCCGGACTCCTTTGTGCTCAGGGCGGGGTAGGTCGGGTTTTACTTTGTAGCGG
>CAIOLH010000017.1 GCA_903859115.1 uncultured Opitutia bacterium
CCACGACGGAAGGGTGAGTTGTTCAAGGCGGGTGACTTGGACTTAGCCTTCGGTTGGAGGCGAGGTTTACGGACGAGCTGGTTGATGGTAGGCATGGACCTAAGAAATTAGGGAAAAGAGGGTTGAGGCATAGAAGTCCAACACCCCCGTGCAAGCGGAAAGTGCTACGATTTTAAGATTTCTTCACTTGGGGCCAATTTTGGGGCATTGAGGGCGATTTTTTAGAGAGACAAATCCGCAACGATTGGCAAGGATGAGACCCCCAGCATGTTTCGCCCCCTCGCCACTCTTGTAATAGCTATTTTAACCCTATGTTCACAGGGTTTCGCTGCAAACTCCGAACCTGAAAAACAGGCACCTAGTAGCACCCCGACACCCCCCTCGTCTACCCCTGCTGCCACCGGAAAAACCGATAAAACAGCCAAAAACAGCTCTAAGGAGCAAACCGACGCTGAATTAATCCTCCTCTCCGGCCTGCCCCTCACCAAAGGAGTCGATGCCACTCAGTCTTACGTCCGTATCGCTATTATTAAGTCGGACTTAATAGAAGATTCGACCCTTAAACAATGGGTCAGACTCGCTTTATCAAAAATCTCGGATCACCCAGAAAGCGCCGCCGCCATCCGCGAAGAACACCTTATTAGAGTAGGCGACTACTATCTAACCCAGGCCCTCGAAGCCCAAAAATTAAATAAGATACCCGAGGCCTATAAAATCGCCCAAATTACGGTGCGAATTAGCCCAGGCAATACTAAGGCTAAGTTATTATTAGCCAATATTTTACATAATAATTACGGTCGTACAGACGACGCGGTTCAGACCCTCCGCCGGGGACTCGATTACCTCAATATTACCGATACCTTAGGCAGAGATTATTTAGACCGCTACTTCCAACTTCTTCAATTACTAGAGCGCGACGACGAGGTCATCGAGCAAAGCCTCCTCATGCTGAAGAACGGAAAAGATCTTCCGCAATCCACTCGCCAAACAATTTCTCTGGCCGCCGCCACCTCACTTTACTGGGTCGGTCGCTACGCCGAGTCAGTTAATATTATAAATATAAATGCACTCGATGAAGATGCGCGTGGATTACTTTTAAAAGCAAAAGCACTTTTCGACGGCGGCAAAACCACCGAGGCCATCAGTTACCTAGAATCCAAAACCTCTCAGTTTTCCGGCAACGCCAAAGATGCAATCTACTCACAGCTTGCACGCTTTCATTTATTAATGGGGAAAACAAAAATTGCTCTTACTGTTACTAACGAGCGCATTGGCTTAGATGAAAAGGCGCCCTTCCCTCACTTACAAAAATTATTAATTCTCGACCGACTCGGACTTAAAGATGACTACGAGAAAGAACTCCAACTCATCGCCGAAAAGTTTTCAGGAAATTCTGCGGCTATGCTCGCTCTCGCTAATTTCGCCGCGGAACGTGGCTATGAAGGACTGACTTCAACTTTAACTAACGTGGCTGCAAACCGTGGCTTTGAACGTGCTACTTTCGTAGCGCTTCATCTTGAGTCTTTAATTAACGGCGGTCACCCCGATGAAGCGATTGCTCAATATAAACAGGTGAATTCAGCCGAAAAAGGTTTCTTCACCTCTAATCAATCTATCATACAGGCCCTACTCGGCGTCGCTTATCATGCCCGTCCGAAAAAAGATGATATCGCAATGAAGAGCGATCGAAATATCGGCGATCGTTATCTCACCGAATTTCTTAAAACACCAAACCTGAGCCCCGAAGCTTATCGCTCAGTGGGTCGACAATTGAAAGCAGCGCGCGCCAGTGATGCCGCTGTTCGCGTTTTAGAAATCGGTGTGAAGTTGCATCCAAAATATTCTCAACTGAAAGCTGACTATATCGGCGCACGTATTCTGGCTGGCGCCGTGGATGCCTACGGAACTAGAAAATCGGTGGCGGATGAATTGGAAGAGTTATTAAAAATGCGTCGACCCTCCCCGCTCATTTGGCACGAAGCACTTTCATGGTTACGTTCCGAAGCAAAGCTTTCTAAAGAACAGGCCAACCGTCTCGAAAAATCCATCGCTCCGTTGTCCCGCCCAGATTTAGATATGAAGGCCCTCTCCGGACGCTAGAGCATGCCCAACCTTCAAGAAAAACGCGCGGCTCTCATTGCCGAGCTGGAACCGTTCGCCGATCATCACGAGCGTTTTCAGTACGTCATCGACCGAGCGAAATCAGCACCCAGTCTGCCCGCCAATCTCAAGCTCGATGTATTTTTAATCGAAGGATGTACTTCTAATCTTTGGCTGATCCCCACGGTTAAAAATGGGCACTGTCATTTTCAATGCGACGCCGACTCCTTAATCACCAAAGGCATCGCCTCACTGGTTTGTGAGTTCTACGAAGGTGCTACCGTGGCCGAGGTAGCACAAACGGATGCCGACTTTTTAGCTGAAGTGGGCATCACCCAGCATCTTTCTCCCAATCGTCGCAACGGTCTCACAAATTTAGTTTCTAAAATTCGTAATTTTGCCAAAGCCGCATTATCTCATTCATAATCACTATGAAGGATTCACCGGCTTCGCCTCCTAATCCATTTTTAAAATGGCTGTGCATAAGCGCACTCGCCTGGGCGGTACTCGTTCTTCAGGCCGGCGGATTCACAACCAGCATCCAAGCAGGCATGGCCTTTCTCGATTGGCCGCTTTCCAACGGATCACTCAATCCACCTGGCTGGCTCACAGAAATTGATAAATTCGCCGAACACTCCCACCGTTTAGCAGCCACGGGATTAGGCTTATTTTGTATCGCGATTGCTTGGACACATTATCGCTGGGAAAAGCGACCCCTCATTCGTAAAGCGGCTTATCTCCTTTTAGGATTAATTATTTTCCAAGGTCTACTCGGTGGATTACGTGTGATGCTCGATAAATTAAATATCGGCGGAAGCGAAAATTTTAAGGCAATAAGTTTTGCCATTGGCCATGCGGTGAACGCACAACTCACAATCGCCGTCTTAGCCATCGTGGCCATGAGCCACACGAAACTTTGGCAAACAAATCCTAACTCATCTTCTCGTTTTGAAATAATCAGCGGAAGACTGAGTTTAGTTTTTTTACTGAGCGTCATACTTATAGGGG
>CAIOLH010000018.1 GCA_903859115.1 uncultured Opitutia bacterium
ACGGCGATTCTCTTCCCTTTAACCGAACCGCCTAATTTTTTGACAACTAATTGGGCTATGCGTTTTTTCTGCCAATCATTCATCACTAAAACCTGCTCCCAGTAGGCAGCTACTTCGGGTAAACCATGATACTCACAAAGGTAAACGAGATTTAAGATATCTTTCTTAAAACAGGATCCGCCGAAACCAATACCAGCTTTTAAAAATTTGGCGCCAATGCGAGAGTCACTGCCTAAAACTTTGGCGACTTCATCAATGTCAGCCTCAGTCGCTTCACAAAAAGCAGAGAGTGAATTAATTGAAGAAACACGTTGAGCGAGCATGGCATTGGCGGCCAGCTTGGCCATTTCGGCCGACCACACGTTGGTGGTGATGATTTTCTCTTTCGCTACCCATTGAGCGTAAACTTCAAATAAGGCAGCGATGGCTGCAGCGTTTTCGCCACCAATCAGAACACGGTCAGGATTCTCCAAATCCTTAACCGCTGTTCCCTCGGCTAAAAACTCAGGATTAGAAAGCACATCGAAAGTGTGCTTACTGTTTTTAGCTAAAATTTCTTTAATTTTTTCTGCGGTGCGTACCGGCAGAGTAGATTTTTCTACGACAATGGTGTGATTTTGAGCCGAACGGGCAATTTGTTCAGCGCAGGCGATGATGTATTTTAAGTCAGCAGCGCGACCAGCACCCTCTCCTTCTGTTTTAGTCGGCGTATTAACCGACATAAAAATACAGTCTGCCGATTTAATCGCTGCATCGATATCCGTACTGAAAAATAGATTTTTGCCACGGGCACGTTTTACAATCGCATCTAGACCGGGCTCAAAAATAGGAATGTGATCAGAATTCCAAGCCGCAATGCGGTCAGCGTTCATGTCGACTACGGTGACTCGGATATCGGGACAACGATCGGCGATGACTGACATCGTTGGACCACCTACGTAGCCCGCACCAATACAAGTTATATTTTTAATCTTCATTAGATTAGTGTTTTTTGCCATCTACCCAAAGTTCATTTTTTTCTAATTTAATCGCACAGCCGATGGCGGTTACAAAAATAGCCGAAGAGGCACGGGTTGTGATGGTGCGAACCCAAGAGGGTTCACGGACTCCATAACTAGAAGAATACCAGCCTTCGCCGGTTTTTTCATTACCTGTTTGCCAGTCTTCTTTTGATTCAGCTGAGCAAATAATGGATAATTGCTCGAGGGCTAATTTCGAACGCCCATTCCAACGCAAACAGATTTCCCCGTTCGTTTTACCTTTGATTTTATCGATGATGATAAAACCGTGCGGAAGCTTTTGGACCGTTCGTTCACAAGAATAATTAGAATAGCCGGTATGTGCCGCGCGAATCTGATTTTGTTTTAAAACTCGACTGCACTTTGTCCAAGGCAGCCAAAGAAACCGACTGAACCGACGCATGGGGTTTTGATTATTAATCGTAATCACGTTGTGCTGATTGGCATTAGAACCATCAGCCCCCGCTAGCCTTGAATTATATGAAAATGTCCCTACATCATCGGCTACCCATTCATTACCCCACTTGAGCGAGACATGGAGTTGATCGGCGTGGCTTGGACGATACTTAAACTCGGTTGGATTTCGGAAAAAAAGTGAGCCGAGCTGATTCCTTAAAACCGACACTCCTGAAAGTGGCTTATCAACAAAGTCGGCTACTGAAAAATCGGATGTAGTCGTGGAAATAGGACCACAGAGTAATAAGGCTTCCTCATCCCAGGGCCCTGTTGGCAAACGTGAACCTAAAAAGAGAATTTTGGCCGTGTTTACGACTGGGCGAAAATCATCGTGCGAATTTCCACTCAACGGAAATAAATAAGCCCCATCGTCCGCACCATACCGCGGCACGTTACCTTCATCATCTAACAGACCGCCTAAAAAGTGGGTCGCTGCACGGATTTTTTTGAGGGTCTTTTCAGGGAATGTTTGGTGTTCAGATCGTAAAACTACTTCCGTCCAAATCATTAAATGTAAAAACAGGCGGTGGTAATTCGTGGAATGCTGACTGAATCCGCCATCGGCATTAACGAGTGATTCAATTTGTGGCAGTAAAGTTTCGATTCCCTTGGCTCTCCATTCACTCGATTGTGGACAATTCGGCCAGAGCACACCGGCAGTAAATAATCCCACTGCCTCGCTAATTCCGTGATTATTAGACTGAGAAATAGCATAAGAAATATGCCCACGAATTCTATTCGCCGTAGCTTCTGCCAACTGCGTCGTTAAAATAATTCGCTGATCGGTTGTGGCGGGATGATTACGGAAGGCTTGAAGAGCATAGGCAACGGCCATCAATCGCATCGCAGCTTCCTGACCACACATCCATTGAGGACCTTGATTGGGCGGATTTTTTTCCATCCAATCTTCGAATAACTTCCAAAAAGTTTCTGGGTAAGCATCGCTACCTTCAATAATCCATGCACGGACTAATGGAAAAACCCAACTGAAACGCGAAGCCTCCCAAACGCCCTTAATATCATCGCTCCCCGCGTCCGTGATTTTCGACCAGTGGGCAGTGGAGTCCAAACGTCGCCCACTCAAAACATTGCGATTCCAATTTAATGGAAAACCAAGATCAAAAAATCGGTGATTAAATATCCGAATCTTTCCTTGCGCTAAACCGCGAGCTTCGGCTACCGGAGAGTGTCCATTGACGACAGCGTAACTTTCGCACCATGGGGCAAGTTCCTCTCGTGAAATAAGAGCGATAGGCAATGAGGGAGTTTTGTTTCTCCATACCTTTGCCGATTGTGATACAGAGGCAGGCAGCAGACTTGCCCAAGATTGCTTGGGCATTCTTTTTTCTAGTAAGCCGAGTTTATTTTCGACTTTAAACCAGACGCGTTGACCCAACCAACTCGGCCCGAGATTTTTGATTAAAGAAAAATACATTAATAAAACTAACTTTTTATCATTCCGCGCGTATCGATCAGTTTCTTACCAGCGAGCTGTGCTAAAGTGAGAGAGCTAAACGCTTGGTGGTCCACGAGTAATACAATCACGTGAGCATGCTTAAGTGCCGTAGTTAAGTCGGTTAATTCAACTTTTCCTTCTAATGAGGCAGGAAGTTTTTCAACATGCGGCTCGACCGCTAAAAC
>CAIOLH010000019.1 GCA_903859115.1 uncultured Opitutia bacterium
CTGGTGGCTCGGAAAGAATTTCGGCAAGCGTGTAGAAAATAAACCTGACGGATGGTTATTCAAAAAGAAATATATCGAGGAAGCAGACATACACTTTAAGGAAAACGGCTCACTCTCCTTAGTCATTGCGCGCTTCATTCCAATCATGCGGACTTTTGTGCCCTTCGTGGCTGGTATGGCCCACATGCCAGGTATCAAATTTTTAAAATGGAACGTCGTTGGTGCTATAATCTGGATAACCTCACTCGTTGGAATCGGACACTTCATCGGCCAAACTGAATTCGCCGACAGCCTGCATAAAGTAATTATCTTAGTGGTAGTCGTTTCATTCCTGCCACTCGCCTGGAAAATAATCCGTCGACTACTTAAGCCAGGAACACAGGAACCCAAAGCTTAAACACGGTTCCAGTCTTGCCCGTGGATTCGACAATAATATCTCCACGGTGATCGCGTAAAATCCGCTTCACAATGGCTAGGCCAAGTCCCGTACCGTCTTCACGACTGGTAAAGAAGGACTCAAAAATTTTGTTCTGAATTTGCTGAGGTATACCACTACCTGTATCTGCAATCGTGATGACAACCATTTTGGCCTGTGACATGGAATCGACTCCGACTTTTATATTTAAATTACCACCTGAAGGCATCGCTTGTATCGCATTTAAAATTAAGTTCAGGAAAACTTGCTGAATCTGACCTGGATTGCCTTCCACCAACGGTAAGTTATCTTCGACGATTACTTTCGCAACCACGCCAGCTTGCTCGAACTTTAATCGAATAAGCATGACCGCATTCTGAGCCGCTTCACCTATGTTGATTGATTTAAAGGCACCCGACTGTGCCTTGCTCATACCTAAAACACGTGAAACCACACCTTCCATATGAATGACTTTTTCGCGCATGACGTCGATATCCTCAAAGCGCGGATCGTTTTTAGGAAGCCCCTGACCTAAGGTATCACACAAGAGTTTTAGGACAGTCAGCGGATTGCGAATCTCATGCGCCACTTCAGCTGAAAGTAAACCCAAGGCAGTTAAACGTTCACTGCGACGCAATCCTTCTTCCACCGTAAAGACCTTGGCGTAGAGGCGAGAATTTTGAATCGAGGAAGCACCGAATGAAGCCAAAGCCGTCACTAAATGCTTATCGTCATCAGAAAAGCGATAAGCACCATTTGCAATACAGACTAAAATTCCGAATGTATCATCTTCATATTTTACTGGTACTGCGAGCAGTGACGAGGAGGCAACTGGATCAATGAGTTTCGAGAATAAATGTTCTTCCGATTTTCCCGTGATGGGTACGACTAATGCACGACTACGATTAATCGCTGTGCCAATTGAACTCTGATTCAATTCTAGTTTTTCACTAAACGCACTACCCTCTAAATTACCTTCAACGCGTTTTAGTTTAAGTTGGTTGTCTTCATATTTATAATAGGCCACCACGCGGGCACCTAATAAAGCTTTGGTATGTCTAACCAAATCCAGAGAAATACCCGGCTCATCTCTTTCGCGAGCTAATGCCTGCGCAGCCGAAACGAGAGATTCTAACTGTGCTGCCTTGGATCGAAGCTGACGTAGGAGCCAGATTCGTCCGACGGCCTTGGACGCTTCATTGGTGAGCAGCGATAAAAAGGCCACGTCCGCGTCTGTAAAAGCATTCACACGATCGGCGTCGCAATTGACGACACCAATCACATTACCCATGAGTTCCATTGGCACTGCTAATTCGCAGCGAACATTACTGCGTAATTCTACGTAACGATTATCTTTGCGAACATCAGGAACCAACAACGGCTTAGCGTGCAGTGCGACCCATCCCGTAATACCCTGTCCAGCGGGTAAAACTTTATCGTGCGATTTTTCATCAAGTCCGTTGCTTACCTCGATTCGCAATGTCCCTGTACTAGGTTCCAACAATGAAATCGACGCACTAGAGGCGTCTAAGGTGCGAACGACTTCAGATAAAATAAAATTAAGTGCTTCACGCGGATCTTCGGTCGCATTCACAAAAGCTCCGACTCGATACAAGCAATCGAGAACGCGAGCGTCATTGGGTCGGTCCTGTGAAGGATTTAAGCCACCCATATTAGAGCGAGTGATCCATGTCCAACGCTGGTGCGTCGACAGTCGTTTCTCCCACTACTTTCGCAGGCACACCGGCTACGGTGGTATGAGGTGCAACATCTTTCAAAACCACTGATCCAGCCCCGATTTTCGCACCTTCGCCAATAGTGATATTTCCAAGAATTTTTGATCCAGCACTGATGAGCACACCCGAGTGAATTTTTGGGTGTCGATCTCCACGGGCTTTACCTGTGCCACCCAAAGTAACTTCATGCAGAATCGATACATTGTCACCGACGACCGCAGTCTCGCCCGCGATAAAGCCGGTAGCGTGATCTAATAAAATTCCTACTCCGAAACGTGCAGCAGGATGAATATCTACCGCCAGGTGTTCAGACATTAAAGACTGCAGATACATCGCTAGATCTTTGCGACCCGACTTCCATAAGTAATGCGAAATGCGATGCAATGAAATGGAATGAAAACCTTTATACCATAAATAAGGCACCAACGCGTGTTCGGTTGCTGGGTCACGTTCAAGAATCGCCTTAATATCCATACGCATCTGAGCAACGATTTCAGGATCTGCTTCTAGTGCCTGCGCTAAAGCCTGTACCACGGTAGCCGAATCTTTTCCAGTTAAAGACAAACGGTCGACTAGACGATGGACAATTCCATCAGCAAAACTTTTTCGCTCTAAGACATAGCGATTTAATAAAGGAGCTAAAGCGGCCTCACTTTGACTGATTTCTTGTGCCCGGGCACGTAACTCCTCCCAGAGGGATGCCTCGGTTGCGCATACGACCGCGATGTTTTTGGCATGTGCCATATCCAATTAATTCGTCGCTTTTGCCTCATTTGGCAATCCACGAGTAAATAAAATCAGAAAATGCCCTAGAATTAAGCTATACAGAGCACCAAGCCTTACGGTGGCGGTATAAAATACTAACTTAAACCCGCAGCCCGAAGAAGATTCGCGTGCACCTGTTCATTACGTAAATACGGAGTGAACAGTGAAGCACCAGGGCCGTAAGCACAGAACTCAACCATTTCTGAGGTGTGATTAGCGCTCGTCCACCCTGCCGCTGTATACGATGGAAGGATTTTCTGGAGTGATTCTACGTCAGAGACAGAGTTCAAATCTTCTTTTTTGAAATTAAGATTGGTGACGCTGACCACTAAATCACGGAAAGCACCCGTAGATTTTAAATTTTCAGATTCAGCAAACAATCGTTCGAGTGACATCTTGAATTCACCCAAACGTAAGAAAGACTTATTAGTGTCGAAATACGAAGGAACGTTAGTATCAAAATTATCATTACCTACGCCATTAATCTGCATCCCGCCTGTACCGTGATCGGTAGTAATAATCAGTAAAGTGTCGGGGTTTTTCTCAATAAATTTAAGCACCGTTGCAATGGTCTCATCAAAAGCGATTTGCTCCAAGAGTATCGCACCAGCGTCATTGGCATGGGCTGCGTGATCAATGCGTCCGCCTTCAATCATCAAGAAAAAGCCTTCAGACCCTTGCGACAACTGTGACAAAGCCACCTGTGTCATCTCATTCAAGGTCGGAGTGAATGCCTTCAACTCAGGTGTGTTAATTCGATCGATCTCAAAAGGGATATATTTCTCGGCAAATAATCCCAGGAGTGGCTGACGTTCTTTAACCGCTAAAAGGTCCGTACGGTTCTGGACAATTTTATATCCAAACTTTGCGTAAGCATTTTTAAGATTATTATCAAAATGCGTCCAACCACCGCCGAGAATCACATCCACTCCTCGCTCTAAATACTGTTGCGCGATTTCGGGCTGTAGTTTCCGTGCCGGTAAACTCGCCACAAAGCCAGCGGGAGTAGCGTGGGTAGCTGTCGCAGTTGTGACCAACCCTGTCAATTTACGCGCCGCTTTCATTTTCTGTAAGAGCGTGACTGGTTTTCGACCATCAGGGGTAACATTGATAACGCCGTTCTCAATGCGTTCACCAATTCCCCAACAACTTGCAGCTGCGGCAGAGTCGGTCACTAAACCTGTAGCTGAATAGGTTTCACATAACGATCTCACCGCGGGTAAATCTTGATAGATTTTTAACCAGTGGCTGCTGCGGTTTTCTTTTAATTTTAGAAACTGTTGAGTCGCACTGAGAGTTCCAAGACCCATTCCATCACTCACCATAAAAATAATATTCTTAGCTGAACCAACTCCCGTATTAGACTTACTCCCACGTGGACTTGAGCCCAATGCAGGCACCGCTGATGCGCCTAGAACTAGGCTACCCGCTCCAGCAAACTTTAAGAAGTCCCGACGTGATGTCGTACGGTGTTTGGACATAATTTAAATCAAGGGGTTTAAATTATATCCGCAATCCGTGAAGAGTGACAATTCTGCGTCGAAGACGGACACTTAAGCGCCGTGTGCACCCGACGAAGGACTGGGCGACGCAGGGGCTGCGACCACGGCCTTTAATCGTCGTTCAGCAATTTCTGCGGTCACCAAGGAGATAAACTCTTCAAAGGTGCGATTACCCTCAAATGATTTGTCGGCACGAGAACGGATATTCACAAGGCCAGCTTCTTTTTCTTTGGCACCGACCACTAACATATGAGGCACCTTAGTGAGTTCGGCCCGACGAATCTTCGCGCCGAGTTTATCAGATGATCCATCGACCGAGCAGCGAATATTTAATTCGGTTAATTTCTTACCGAGTTCTTCGCAGTAAGGATTCATATCATCATTTAATGAAATGATACGGACTTGTTCGGGAGCCAACCAGGTTGGGAAATCTCCTGCAAAGTGTTCAATTAAAATTCCAACGAATCTTTCCATCGATCCGAACGGTGCACGGTGAATCATGACCGGACGATGCGGTTTGTTGTCGGGTCCGATAAATGAAAGTTCAAAACGTTCAGGTAAATTAAAATCAACTTGTACCGTACCTAACTGCCACTCGCGACCAATGACATCGCGCACAACGAAATCGATTTTAGGTCCGTAGAATGCGGCTTCGCCTGCCTCTTCGGTAAATTTAACACCGAGTGTTGCGGCTGCTGCACGACAAGCGGCCTCGGCCTTATCCCAATTTTCTGTCGATCCGGTATATTTATTGGAATCAGGATTTCTTAAACCAACACGCACACGATAATCATTGAGGCCGAGAGTCTTGAGTACGATTTTAACTAATTCTAGACAGCCCTGAACTTCTTGGCCGACTTGATCTTCAGTGCAGAAAAGGTGTCCATCATCTTGAGTGAATCCGCGAACACGAGTCATGCCGTTTAGCTCACCTGACTGTTCCCAGCGATACACCGTACCAAACTCTGCCAGACGAACAGGCAAATCGCGATACGAATGAGGTTGCGAAGCGAAAATTCGAATGTGGTGCGGGCAATTCATGGGCTTCAACAAGAAACCTTGAATAACACCTTGTTCGAGTCGGTTAGTTAATTCACCACAGCCACAGCCTTCCTTGGACAACATCTCCATGGCTTCGCGTTCAACGAGCGGAGGAAACTGTGCGTCTTTGTAATACGGAAAGTGTCCTGAGGTACGGTATAAATCTAAATTACCGATATGCGGAGTGAAGACCTGCTTATATCCAGTACGGAATAATTGTTCCGAGATAAAGTTTTGGAGCTCTTGGCGAACCACTGCGCCATTCGGCGTCCAAAGAATAAGGCCCTGCCCTACTTTTTCATCGATATGAAAGAGTTTTAATTCTTTTCCAAGTTTACGGTGATCGCGCTTCTTAGCCTCTTCCGCACGGGCCACGGATTGTTCAAGTTCATCCTTGGTTGCATAAGCGGTACCATAGATACGCTGTAACTGCTTATTTTTTTCGTTACCTCGGTGATAAGCACCGGCGATATTCAAGAGCTTAAACGCTTTGACCTGAGATGAGTAACGCACGTGTGTTCCAGCACACAAGTCCATGAACTCGCCATTTTTATAAAAAGAAATTTGCTCGCCTTGAGGGATATCGGCCAAACGTCCGAGTTTATAAAGATTCTGTCCGCGCTCTTTGATAATTTGTTCCGCTTCTTCGCGACTGCATTCCATCCGTTCAAATTTCTGATTTTCTTTCGAGATGCGTTTCATCTCTTCTTCGATTTTAATGAGATCTTCGGCGGTGAAGGCGTGATCTAAATCAAAATCGTAATAAAAACCATTATCTGTGGGCGGCCCGATATCGAGTTGCGCCTGGGGAAATAATCTCAAAACAGCTGCCCCGAGCATGTGAGCGGCCGAGTGACGAATCTCCTCTAAGGGAGTCATAGGTGTACGTGTAGACATACGAAAAGGTTACCCCATTCGCTAGGGTCTCTTCGACCCAAGCGCAAGATTGGACACACCGCACCTGCCAATATTTCAGATATTAGCCTTTAATCCTTAACAATTTCGTAGGTCATCGTCACCACCACGCGAATCGTTTTCTCGATAGATGAAGTGTTAAAGGAATCGTAATCACTATTCTCGGCGATAGCGTCTTTGGCCTGAACCTGGAAGACACCTTGGGCAGCGCTGATCAGATTTCCAATTTTGCTTCCTGAACCCGACACTAAAATATCCGCACGACCACGGGCATTTTTACCAGCAGCAACGAGTAAATCTTTTTTTGAGTCATCGAAATTGATTAACTTAAAAGCAAGATCGGTACGACTGACATCAACATCATTTTCTAAAATAAACTCATCGCGTGACATTTTATCGACCAATTCAATCTTGTCGGAAGTAATGGTGAATGTCTGGAAGTAAATGAAATCAGGAACGGTTCCTCGCGCATATTTATCGTACTCAATCGCGCCGGTGGTCTTTGCATTAGCAGGTTCCAGTCGATTATTAACAACGTGGTGAACATTGATTTCCTTTAAATTAAAACCGTAGGCGATTAACTTCTTCTGAAATAAATCGCGTTGTGCGATAAAGTTTTTACGTCCGGTAGTGGCATCTATTCCGCGCCAGCTGATTTGATACTCAATAATTGCTTGATTTGATTTAATATTCTGTGTCGCCACACCTTTAACAACAATGGAAGGACTTCGGGTGCGTAATTGTAGTAATGAATTACCTAATCGGTCGAAACCAATAATAAATCCAAGGGCTAAAGAAGCACCGAGTAAGAGAAAAGCGACACGTTGAGAGTTAGTAGGAGATTGCGACATAGTTAATCATTATACCAAGTCGGCATAACTGAAGTCAATCTGTCTAATAAAATTATTTAAGACTTTTTGAGGTCGTACCCATCCTTGCGGTCGAGCATCGTCCAACCCAGTTCGGCGATTTCCAGGCGGAGACGATCGGCGGCCAAGAAGTCCTTCGCCTGTTTTGCAGCCCAGCGTTTGGCACCGAGCTCGGCGACATCGGCCGGAACACCTTGCGCGGGTGCCGAGGTAAAAAGTTTAAGACCTAACGCGTAGAGAATTTTGGCTAAGCCGCTCAAGTCTTGTCGGGCAGACTCGACGGATAGTTCAGATTTGTCCGCCAAGACGGTAAAAATCTGTCCGAGGCATCCGGGAATGTTTAAATCATTCTCCAAAACTGCCCAACCAGGAGCAAATCGTCCCCAAGAGGTTTGAATTTCCTGCTTCGTAGGTGCGGCAAACTCCTCTTTCGAGAATCCTGCTACCGTAAGAATCCTTTCGGTTCCCTTTTCAATCTTACCAAGAGCCGAACGCGCATCCTCGAGACCCTTGATGGTGAAGTTGAGAGAACTGCGGTAGTGACCAGCAATCAAAGCGAAGCGAACTTCCATCGGCGTATAGCCTTTGGCCTTTAAGTCGTCTAATGTATAGAGATTTCCCTTACTTTTGGACATCTTTTCGCCCTCCACGAGCAGGTGTGCGCTATGGAACCAGTGGGCAGCGAAGCCAGGTATGCCCGTTGCACACTCACTTTGTGCGATTTCATTCTCGTGGTGCGGGAAACATAAGTCGATACCGCCGCCATGGAGGTCAAAAGTTACGCCTAAATGTTCGAGCGACATTGCTGAGCACTCGATGTGCCAGCCTGGACGACCCTCACCCCAAGGACTGGGCCAGAAATTTGCGCCGTCTTCAGGCTTTCTAGACTTCCATAATGCGAAATCGGAGGCCGATTCCCGATCGTACTCGTCGGAGTCATTGGCCTCGCCAGCACTGTTTGTCGACTGAGTCTCACGTTTAGAAAGATCCAAATGACTTAACTTACCATAGTCGTGACAGCTGCTGACCTTGAAGTAAACCGATCCGTCTTTGGCGACGTAGGCATGTCCTTTGTCCACAAGTGCTTTAATCATAGCCACTTGTTGTGGAATGTGCGCAACCGCACTCGGTTCAACATGAGGCGTTAAAAGTCCTAGTGCCTCGCAGTCAGCATGAAATTTATCAGTCCACTGCTTAGTAAATTCCGTTAAAGTCGTTTGAGCGGCCTGAGCACCACGGATTGTTTTGTCATCCACATCGGTAATATTCCTGACGTGCTTAACCTTTAATCCATCCACCTCTAATGTACGACGGAGAATGTCTTGTAATATAAAGGTTCTAAAATTTCCAATATGGGCTGGGCCATAAACCGTGGGACCGCAGCAATACATACCAAACGTCGACTTTCCGGCCCGGATTGACAAGGGACGCGTCTCGCGTGACATGGTATCGTGCAGTAATACTGGCATACTTAATAGTTAGATTAATCTTAGCCCGATGGGCGAGAATGAATCGTTTGGTTATAATTAGATGTCATAAAAGGCAATCTGGCTTGAAATTGAGTCGGCATACATACACTTGAGCAAACTACCTATGAAAATCGGAACTCGTACCCTCCACGCTGGCCAAAAAGCAGACCCAACCACAGGCGCCTGTGCGGTCCCTATTTACCAGACCACTAGTTATCAATTCCGCGACACCGAACATGCCGCTAACCTTTTCGGCCTTAAGGAACTCGGTAACATCTATACCCGGATCATGAATCCGACCACCGATGTGCTTGAACAACGCCTCGCAGCCCTCGAAGGTGGCTCGGGTGCACTCGCTCACTCCTCGGGACAAGCTGCCATCACTGCCGCCATTCTTAACATCGCCGGAGCCGGTGACCACATCGTCTCAGTGGCCCAACTTTACGGCGGCACTTACAATCTCTTCCACTACACCCTGCCTAAACTCGGTATCCAAGTTTCATTCGTTGACGGAGACGATCCTGAGAACTTCCGCAAAGCTCTTAAGCCCAATACCAAAGCCTTCTACGGTGAAGGCCTCGGTAACCCACGCTTGAACATCTTACCTTTCGAAGAAGTTGCCAAAATTGCTAAAGAGGCAGGCGTTCCTCTCATCGTCGATAACACCGCTCTGTCGCCTTACTTAAATCGTCCATTCGAACACGGCGCGAATGTCGTGGTTCACTCCGCCACCAAACACATCGGTGGCCACGGAACTAGCATCGGCGGTATCGTCGTCGACGGTGGTAATTTTAACTGGGGTAACGGACGTTTCCCTGGATTCACTGAACCGGACATGTCTTACCACGGTCTTCCTCACTGGGAAGCCTTCAAGGCTTTCGCCCCCGCAGGCGGAGCTAATATTGCATTTATCATGAAGATGCGTCTGCAGTTCTTGCGCGACGTGGGAAGCTGCTTATCGCCCTTCAATGCTTTCTTACTCTTACAGGGTCTAGAAACTTTACACCTTCGTATGGAACGTCACTGCGCCAATGCGCTTAAGGTTGCTCAGTACCTAGAGTCCCACTCCAAAGTAAAATGGGTCAACTACCCTGGCCTGAAATCCTCTCGCTACCATGATCTCGCCAAGAAGTATCTAACTAATGGATACGGTGCGCTGGTTGGCTTTGGTGTGAAGAGCGGCCTCGAAGGTGGAACTAAATTCATCAACGCACTCAAACTTCACAGTCACGTCGCTAATATCGGTGACGCACGCTCACTCGCTATTCACCCAGCTTCAACCACGCACTCCCAGTTAACAGCTGAGGAACGTCAAGCAGCCGGTGTAACGGATGATTACGTTCGTCTCTCGGTGGGCATCGAGGATGTAGAAGATATCATCGCAGATATCGAACAGGCACTCACTCAGGCGTAGTCTCGATATCTTAAATATAATAAAAAAGGCAGGGCTCATCCCCTGCCTTTTTTATTTATCAGACACAGCAGGATCGAAATCGTGGTATGCCAGGAATTGCTTAACCCCTTCCTCCCCCATGTATGCGGACAACAATTTCGGGTCAGTCTGAGTTAAATCGACGACAATCAGTCCGTCTAGGCAGCCGCCAAAACCTTGATCTACGTTAAAGGCAATCAGCCTGCCATTTAACTTCAGGTAATGCTTTAAAAGTACGGGCACTGCTTTGGCATCAGGCTCGAGATCACTGACTAAACCCGAAACGTGTTCCAAATCGAACGCACAGCGTTGAAGAACTTCTAGGTCCGCATCACGTAGACTCATTGAGCGTGGAGGATTTTTTGCACGCACAAGCGGTGCTAAATCTTCGGCGGTACGATTATGTTTTAAATACGATAAAATCAAATCCTTCGAAGCCTGACCGTACTCTGGATTGATACTCACTGGGCCGAACAATAAATGGTACTGAGGAAATCTAACGACGTAACGTCCGATACCACGCCACAATAAAGGAAGGCTCGTGGGTTTGCGCTGATATTCTTCACGAATAAATGAACGACCCATTTCTAATGCAGGATCCATGCGACGGAAAAACTCACCTTTAAAATCAAACAAAGTAGCCGTGTACATTCCATGCTTACCCTTTTGAGGAAGAATTCGGTTGGTCGGTCCTAAGCGATAACCACCGACAATCTTCGACTCTTTATCGTCCCATAAAATAAGTTGATCGTACCAATCATCGAAAGCATCGCGGTCACAATCCAATCCCGTACCTTCGGACACAGCACGGAAAGTAATTTCACGGAGGCGTCCAATTTCTTTCATGGTGTGCGGCAGCTCCGAACCCAAGAAACGATAAATTTTAAAATCTCCGCTGGTCAGTAAAAGGTCTTCGGTCGGTAAACTTTCTAACTCAGCACGAATTAACTTGGGATTAATAGGCGGAATGACTTGAGCCCAATGACTGGTCTCTTTAGCAGTTTTTTTGACCGACTCATCTTTTCGATTCTGCAAGAGCTCACAACGCAAACGCAGGAAACTCGTTGCTTCTTCATCGTCCGGATGGTCTTCCAGTTGCGAATGGTGAACGGCTTTCGCAGTTCTCAGTCTAATAACTTTTCCTTTCTTAGAATTAAACTCCCGCAATAGCATTAAGGTGCGCAGTTTAGAGTGGATATAACCGAGCGAATGGAAAATCTTGGAGTTACTGCCCTCAATATGTAACGGTAAAATCGAGGCTTTTGCGATACGAGCCATACGAACTACTTGCGGCGACCACACAGGATCCTGCGCTTTCATCGCACTGAAGGTAAAACTAGAAACCTCACCCGATGGGAAAGTTAGAATTGCACCGCCCGATTTAAGGTGGGTGAGAATTCGTCGTGTGCCAGCTAAGTTACCAAAGTCAGCCTGATTGGGATCAAATGGATTTACCTCAATTAACCAGGGACGAATTCCCGGAATTTGTGCGAGCCAACGATTGCCCACAACCAAAACATCCGAGCGAACACGAAGTAAAAAATCCATAGCCACAATACCATCGGCCAGCCCATGCGGATGATTGGCCATAATGACGAGTGGCCCTTCACGAGGAATACGTGCTAAGCATGAATCATTCCATGTAGATGAAAGTTGCGCCTGCTCTTTGGCTGAAGCAAAAAAATCTGATCGCCCAGCGGCCAATACTCTTTCCAAAAATTCGTCGAACTGTCGCGAATTAAAAAAAGTATCGAGGACCGGAGTCGACCATCCCAAAGGTCCTAATGCGGCTTTTAAACCTTGTTCGTTAACTCCTCGACGCGAATTTGTCATCCTCTTGTATCCTATTATACGAATACCCTTTTTATGCGTCAAACGTGTGACAATCAGGTTTCATACAGTTAAATTCCGAAGAATTGTCGGGTATTTAACGTGGCAACAGCGGCAACCTCATCCGCCGGCAAATTAAGAATTTCGCCCGCTTTTTCAGCAATCTCAGCTAAATAAGCAGAAGAGTTTTCCTGACCGCGTTTGGATTGCGGTGTTAAATAAGGAGCATCGGTTTCGAGCATGAGTCGAGTCAACCCCTGAGCCTTTAAAGCTGCCGTCACATTAGGAGCGTTGGGATAAGTGATCACGCCCGTGAATGATGCACGACCCCCCCGCTTGTTTAACTCGTTCACGCATTCGGGTCCCTCGGTGAAACAATGGAAGACAACTTTTTTCCAGTCGACGCGGCTGTCATCAATCATCTTCACACAATCATGAAAAGCGTGACGTGAATGAATCACAATCGGACATCCAAACTGATACGCTAATCTCAACTGTTGTTGAAATGCACCTTTCTGCCATTCCTTAATTTGTGCAGCTTCACTGGGATCGTCAGGCAAGCGGTAATAGTCTAAGCCAATTTCCCCGAGCGCAACGGGATGCCTATGATCTGCAAAATAAGGTGAGATGGCTGCAACAGTTTCCTCCCAACCCTCGGTAACATATCCAGGATGAAGCCCCACTGTATAATGGATAAAATCAGGATGTGATTCAGCTAAATTTCGATATTCGGTCCAGTCAGCCAAATCTGTACCAATCGCAATCACTCCTTCTAATCCCACTGCTTTAATTTCGTTTAACCATGACTCCACCTTGCCCTTTTTAATAAGGGAGAGCGGATGACAATGGGAATCAAACAAACGCATTTATAATTAACTAATTTAGTAATTTTAAAAGTGCAACGACCGTAAAATATATTTTCAAAACTTGTCATCGCAAGTAATCTGCGAGTTATAAAGACATGAACATTTGGCTAATGAAATCGGAACCGGATGAGTTCTCCATCGACGATTTACAGAAACGTAAAAAAGAGCCGTGGACGGGTGTACGTAATTACCAAGCCCGCAATTACATGAAGGCTGCAAAATTAAATGATGTAGTCCTCTTTTATCACTCGAACTGCGCTGAACCTGGAATCGTGGGCATTGCACGTGTATCAAAAGTCGCTTTCACCGACCCTACCCAGTTCGATTCCAAGTCAGACTATTATGACGCTAAATCAGATCAGCAGAATCCACGCTGGAGCTGTATCGAAGTATCATTCGTCGAAAAATTTAAACAGGTAGTAACACTGCCACAGCTTCGTGAAAATAAAAAGCTGCGTAACCTCTTAATTCTAAGACCAGGCAATCGACTCTCGGTCACCCCCGTTGAAATGCCCGACTATCTAGAAATTAAAAAAATCGCTTAGTTTTTTACTGGTGTAGCCGCAGGAGCTGGAACCACTTTCTTCACTGGCTGTGGAACGTATTTAGGATTTTGATCCGAACCTGGTGCCGCCGTCTTTAGATTAGGAGTTAAATCGGCGAGTGCATCACCCGTAGCAAACTTGATTCCACCGACAAGGATCTGACGGAAAATAGGATTAGTCCAAACGTCTTCGCGGTGTCCCATCGCAGTATAGAAAACACGTCCCTTGCCTTCCGCACGCGCCCAGCAATTAGGATAGGCGGGACGATTATACATGGTACCTTCCATCTTAGGTGAGTCCATCACAGTCAGGACGTGGATATCGTCCTTAAAGTCTTTGAGTGAATACCACTCCTCATTAAAGGTGAAAGATTCACCCACTTTGTCGAATCCAGGAAACTTCGGATCAATGACAATGTTCTTAGCCTCTTGTTGTTTTCCGTGAATAATAAATTCGGCACCTAAAAAGTGAACATAGGGATCAGCTTTTTCGCAGTGATTTACATAACGCTCAGGACCTTTATCTGCTTCGTTATCTGTGTGAAATGTATCGGTAGCAGAATGGAGACCGACAAAGCCTTTTCCGGCCTTAACGTAATCAAAAAGAGCTTGTTTACCTGCCGCAGTCATGGGCGGATTACCGTCTCTACCCTTATCACATAAATCGCCCGTGGTATAAAACACGAGAGCATCAAATTGCGCGAGATACTCCTTGGAGAATTTGGATCCATCCTTGGAGAATTCAAATTTCCAATTATTTTCAGCACCTAATTTTTGTAATTCTTTTTCTGCAAAGCTGGGAGCTCCGTCTTTCCAAGAAATTACTACGTGTTCATAACCACTCGATTTAGTGAAAAAGAGTAGTTTGCGCTGGGGTGCGTCAGCAGCCACCAAGGCGGATGAACAAATTAAGAGTGTAGTTAAAAATTTCGTCATAGGGGTTTGAAGTATTACAGGTAAAACCTTTGAAAGTTTCAAGATTTCTTAGGCTGAATAGCGCCAATCGACAATTTCAACCTGAATACTCTTTCGACCCTGCCAACGATTCCAGGCAAGTTTAACCGCTAAATCTACCGATTTACCGATTTCCGGAATCCGGCTACTCATTCTCCAGGCGATAAAACTGAGTCGACGCTGGGCTGAAAGTGAAATCTGAAATCTAATGTTTCCTTCTCCGAACTGGGTTGGGCTTTTATCAAAAACAAATCGCCTCACCCCAAAAATCGGTTCACTATTAGACTCTCCGTAAGGTTGGAGCAATTCCATGTCATCAAGTAACCCTTCGTTGATTTCATTTAATTTTAGCCAGTGCGTGATATCTAAATCACGACTATCCGTAACTAAGTTGGTACTCTTTTTCTGCAATGAAACTGCGGCAGTAAACTTAGCGCGAAACTGTTCTACATCCGATGCAGCGAGCGAAATACCCACGGCCATCGGGTGACCACCGTAGGTTTTTAAAATATCCGCACAGGAATTAAGTGCTTCGACCAAATTTACCCCCGGAATACTACGACCAGAACCCTTGGCGATGTCGCCTTCTTTTCCTAAAACAATAACGGGGCGATCCATAGCCCGACAGATTTTACCTGCTGCGATACCCACGACACCTGGATGCCAGTCTCCAAATAGAACATAGCCCTCCTGCTCTCCCATAGATTTAGCCTGCTCGGTTGCCTCGTCAGTCACGCGCTTATCAATTTCTTGTCGCTCGCGGTTAATTTGATCGAGCAACTCAGCATCGCGTTCAGAATCTTGAACTGTTTCCGCAAGTAATAAATTCAACGGTAATGAAGCATCCGCCAATCTTCCGCTGGCGTTAATGCGTGGACCGATCCGATAAGAAACATCCACCGAACTCAGGGTGGCTCCAGGCTCCATTCCACTGACTGCGATGAGTGCTCTAACTCCGGGACGCTTTGCTTCACTCAAAGCTCTCAATCCATGGGCTGCAATGATTCGGTTTTCAGTGAGTAAAGGAACTAAGTCCGCAATCGTACCCAATGCCGCTAAATCGAGATACTCTTTGACTGCGATATTAGTCCCACGCGGATCGCCTGCTAGTCTTAATACTTTTAATATTCCGTGGATTAATTTAAAAACTAATCCGGCTGTACAGAGCGTTTGCCAAGGGACTTGGGCATCATCATTCACCCTCGGGTTAACTAAAATACAATCCGCAGGGGCGGACTTAGCAACGTGGTGGTCGACCACGATGACTTCCACGCCGTTCGATTTTAAAAACTCAATTTCGGAAATGGAATTAGTGCCACAATCTAGAGCGATAAATAATTGAGGCTGGGCTTCTTTCACGACGCGTTCCAATGCCGCCATGGTGAGACCATAGCCTTCTTCTAGTCGGCGAGGCACAAAAGCGGCGGGTTCAGCTCCCAAACGACGAAGCAAATGCACCAACATCGCCGTGCTTGAAACTCCGTCCACGTCGTAGTCACCCAAGATTGCGATACGTTGTTTCTGACTAACGGCTAAAAGAATTCTTTCCGCCGCAACACGTAGATTGCCGACTGCAAAGGGATCGGAGACATGCGAAAGTTGCGGACGCAAATGTTGTTCAGCCTGCGACTCATCCGGAAACATGCGTGCTAACACATGCGCAACAGGTTCCGAGATTCCTAAACTCGATGCAATACGTTGGGCCAGGCCACCGTCTGCAGCTCGATATAACCAAGCGGCCATAAGAGTGATTTTTAGGCGTCAGATCCGGCCTCCCATGAGTAGCGACGAGGGCGTTCCGCTGCATCTACACCTTTGCGTTCACCCTTGTGCCACCAATAGAAAATCGGACTTGCGATGAAAATGGAAGAGAATGTTCCCGTGAGTACACCATAGATGAAAACTTCGCCATAAAGACGAACATCACCTGCTCCGAATGCCCACAAGGCAACCGCACACAGGAAAACGGTGGATGAAGTAAGAATCGTACGAGACATCGTCCGGTTAATCGCGAAGTGAATGACATCGCGCAGCGAACGTGTCGGATTATTCTCCAGCTCTTCACGGATACGATCAAAGACAACGATGGTATCATTCACGGAGTAACCGATGATTAATAAGATCGCTGCAATGAGTGCGGCATTAAACTGTCCTCCAAAGAAGACGAACAGTGCCACCGTCATGAGTACGTCGTGCAGCGTCGCGACCATTGCCGCGATACCGAATCCGGTTTCGAAACGTAACGAAACATAGATACCAATACCCACAAGTGCTAAGATAACTGATAGTATAGCATTGAAACGTAATTCATTGCTGACTGACCCGCCAATCGCTTCACGCACTAGTAATATCTTGTCCGTGGGAGCTTGTGGATCTTTCAAGATTTGTGGATAATCTTTCTTAATCTGATCAACAATTTTAACTAAATTAGCGAAGTCGGCTTTTCCGTGGTCCTTAGATAATTCAGTTTCAATACGAAGTCGCGTTTCACCTCCACCAATGGGCTTCTGCACCGTAATCGTTGTATCAGGGAGACCCACCGTAGTAGCTATCTGAACAACTTTATTGGTGTCTACTTTGACGGCGTCATTCAACGCAATCATCGTTGATTCGCCACCACGGAAATCCTTACCAAAGGCGTCTTTTCCTTTGTAAGCGAGTTCACTGATACCGAGAGCGATAATCAACCATGATACAATAAAGGCCACGCGGGCATACTTTAAGAAGTGAATGTCCAGAGTGTGCTTAAATACTGGGAGTCCGAATAGGCGACTCATGATTCCATTCTCTAAGGCAAATTCTTGGATACCTCGACAGGTAACCAGCGTCGTAAACAACGTCGTAAAGATACCGATAATCAGTGTGATACCGAATCCGCGCACAGGTCCCGTACCCATCGTAGCGAGAATAATCGCAACGAGTAAGTGAGTTAAGTTCGCATCCACAATCGTCCACATAGCTCGATTGTATCCTTCGCGCAGTGAGGCCGCACGATCTTTACCGACACGCGCTTCTTCACGAACACGCTCGAGAATTAAAATATTAGCATCCACGGCCATACCTAAGGTTAGAACCAAGGCGGCCACACCAGGCAAGGTGATGGTAGCTCCAAGATAAGCCATCGCACCCAGCATGAGGAATAAATTCAGCACCATGCCAATCACGGCAATGAATCCACCCCAAACGTAGAATCCGACCATGAATAAAACAACCAGACCAACCGCAACGACTGATGCGACGACTGATTTATCTTGAGCGTCTTTCGCGAGTGATGGACCTACAGAAGTCACATCTTGAGTGATTAACGGAAACTCCAACGGATTATTTAAAACGTTAGAAAGATTAATCGCTTCTTCGCGAGTGAAGGAACCGGTAATAGTAGCACCCGTGCTACGAATGGCTTCTCGCACCGTGGGAGCCGACTGGAGTACACCATCGAGAACGACCGCTAATTGTCCAAGTGAGTTTGTGCGACCATTCGCTTCCGCAATTTTTGCAGTCATATCACCAAACTTCTGCGAACCTTCATTGGTAAACTTCATATCAACGTAGAACGACATGCCATCATCAGAACGTGCCGAGGATGATTTAATAATGGCGCCCGTTGCGTCGGCACGTTTGCGGACGTAATATTTAGAAACCCGAGTCTCACCCGTGCGACGATCGACATTACGCTCGGTTAAAACTTCATAAACTGCGGTCGCGCCGTTTTCATCTTCCAAAGATTTTGTCGAACGCTCACGTTCATCATCCAAGGGACGACGACCACGATACACCTGTCTAAACTCGAGTTTAGCTGGTTTCTTTAAAGCGTCGATAACATCGGGATTATTGGCGGCATCTTCACCAGGAAGTTGAATCTCGAGGGACAAATCACCGACCGGACGTAAAACAGGTTCAGCAACGCCAAATTGATTGACGCGTTGTTCCATCACTTGAACGGCCTGATTGACCATTTCAGAATGTGAAACGTTAGCTTTTTCGTTTCCAGACTTCACACCAGATTCTGCACCATTCGGATCAACCTTGAGCGTGAAAGATACACCGCCTTGTAAATCTAAACCTAATTTCAATCGACCCTGCGAGCGCAGTAATAACTGTTTAAGTACGATAATATTTCTTTTGTTCTGATCAGGCTCACGGATGAAATCTTTTTCGTCGAAAAAGAAAGGACGTAAATCCACAGCGGCTGCCCGACCCTTACCTTCTCCAATATCACGCAGTGCCTGATAGTAAGAAACGGCTTTTTGATCAGCAGCGGCCGTACTGATTTTGCTATTTGCTACGCGTGTTTTGGCCTCTTGATGAATTTTAGTAAATTCAGCCGACTGGTTAATAACCTGAGTCGGAACAAACTCTTCGAGTGGGGTTGGAGCGATTGGGTAGAACTCATAAACCGCACAAGCAAGTGCAACCAATGAGAGGCCAACCTTCCAGAACCATGTCCTGGATGTCATAGTATTTTTAGTATTAAGGTTAGGCAGAAAGCACTTTGGATTCATCCGATGCTAAACCAGCAACGGAACTTTTATGAATCGTCATTTTTCCGCTGTCTAACTCGATGGTGACACGCGAATCAGTGATGTGTGTGATACGTCCGTAAATTCCGGTGGACGTCATAATTTCCTGACCCACTTCCAATTGTGATTGAAGCTTTTCGCGTTCTTTTTGCGCCTTACGTGCGGGAGCAAAAAGGAAGAAATACATCGCTGCAAAAAGCAGTGCGTACCCAATTAAGGGTAAAAACGGATTGGCCGGTGCATCAGCTGGTGCGGCTGGTGCGGCTTCCGCTATATAAGAGAACAGTGCGTGAGGGGTGGTTTTCATATTTGTTTATTTGGAAAGGGGCTAAATGGAGCAGGAAAGCCCAAAATTGCCGAAGTGTGACAAAAAGGCAAGCCCCAGCTACTTGGTTTGGTTTTGCGTTCAGGTAAAAGATACCTCAATGTGAATAACTCAATTCCATGAAAGAAGCCAATCCGGAGGCAACGGCTAAACCGACCTCTTCAACCCCCATTCAGCGAATCACGCTGGCTTCAACGATCGCGGCATTGGGGGTTGTTTTTGGCGATATTGGAACGAGCCCACTTTACGCATTTAGAGAATGTATTCGTAATGGACTACATGAAGGTGCCACTCCCGAGCAAGTAATCGTACCTGCACTCTCCCTCATCATTTGGTCACTCATCTTAGTCGTTACTGTAAAATATGTTTTATTTATGATGGATGCTAATGATGACGGCGAAGGTGGCATCATGACGCTGGTCTCTCTTGCCTCCAAAAATAACGACCAAGAAAAAGTTAAACCAAGCCCGGACAACCCGACCAGTAAACCTAAGCATCGCAACGTTCTCATCCTACTTGGAGTTTTCGGAACTGCACTTTTATTTGGCGATGGAGTCATCACTCCTGCAATTTCCGTTTTATCAGCCCTCGAAGGCGTTAAAGAACAAACTACGTCTAGCGCTGGGTTAATTCGTTATTTCATCCCTGTCACCGCTGTCATCATTTTGATTGGTATATTTGCGATTCAAAAACGTGGTTCTGGAAAAGTCGGTATGTATTTCGGTCCCATTACCCTACTCTGGTTCGGAGTAATCGCTGCCACGGGAATCAATTCCCTCTACCAACATCACCAAGAATCCCTCGTCGTGTACGAAGCATTCAAGCCGATGGTCGCGATCGATTTTATGGTGAATAGTCCTGGCATCGGAATTGTCGTTCTCGGTGCAGTTTTCCTAGCGGTTACAGGCGCCGAAGCACTCTATGCCGACATGGGACACTTCGGCGAAAAACCGATTCGTGCGGGTTGGTATTTCATCGTCTTCCCTGCCCTCATTTTAAATTACCTCGGACAAGGAGCTTGGGCCATCGCCAATCAATCTCACATTCTCAGCGGCTCTTATAATCCATTTTATAATATGGCCCCAGCTTGGTCGCAAATTCCTCTCGTCGTGATTGCAACGCTTGCAGCAATCATCGCCTCCCAAGCTTTAATTGCCGGTGCTTTCTCTACCACTGTTCAAGCGATTCAATTAAACTTCTTACCTCGGATGCGCATTTCGTACACCTCCGATCAAGAATCGGGACAAATCTACATGCCTGTAGTAAACTGGTTACTCTTGGCGGGTTCAGTCTTTTTAGTACTTCAATACCGTTCATCGGAAAATCTCGCGAGCGCTTATGGTATTTCCGTATGCGGTACGATGCTAGTAACCACTATATTATACGCCCAGTATCTACATAAGATTAAAAAATTTCCTATCGCTACGTCCTACATCATCGTCTCTCCCATTTTAATGATGGAACTTCTATTTATCTGTGGAAATGCCACCAAGATTTTTGAGAATGGATGGCTGCCTCTCGCCGTTGGCTTTGTGCTCTATTACATCATGTCGGTCTGGAACAAAGGTCGTATTGCGATGCGCAGCAAACTCGCCGAAACCGAGAAAAATGATGACTTTAAATTCTTTATCGAAAGCGTGGAAGAGCGTTTCAAGGCCGGAAAATTGAGCCGTGTTAAAGGCACCGCCGTCTACTTATCAGGCGGAAATAACTCCGTTCCCATGGCTCTCGCCCATAACCTTAAGCACAATAAAGTTCTCCATGATCATATTATCGTGATTACTCTGACCGTGGATGACACTCGCGCCTTTGTGAGAAATGATGAACGTGTAATTATCACCACCCACGGTCATGGCTTTGTCTTAATGGGTAATCGCAATGAGTTTCCTCCAGTGATGCGTATTACCGGAAAATTTGGTTTCCGTGAAAAGCAGGATATCTATCCGATCCTCGACGCTGCCTACAAAGAGCTTGATATTAAACCTAATCCGATGGAGGTCACTTATTTCCTCAGTCGTGAAACCATCGTACGCGCCGAAAGAAATATTTCACTCAACACGGTCCAAGAAAAGTTATTCGAAGTACTTAATCGCAACGCCCTTTCCGCCACGGCCTACTTTAACCTTCCTCCTGGTAGAGTGGTTGAATTGGGTATGCAAGTTGAACTGTAAGATTACTTCTTCGACGCTTTGCTCTTAGCAATCAAATCGTAGAAGTGATCAAACAAGACATCGGCATCGTTCGGACCTGGCCCAGCTTCGGGGTGATATTGTACTGAAAACACAGGCTTATCTTTAAGACGTAGTCCTGAAACGGTACCGTCATTCAAATTCACTTCCGTCACAATCGCACCACAACGCTCGAGTTCTTCAGGCTTGGAGGCAAAGCCGTGATTCTGTGCCGTGATGGAAACTCGACCTTCTTCGGTATTCTTGACGGGTTGATTTCCTCCACGGTGTCCGAATTTTAATTTATACGTCGAGGCACCAATAGCGTGCGTGATGATTTGGTGACCTAGACAAATTCCGAAAATGGGGTAAGACTTAATTAAATCCGAAACCGCTTCGTGTGCATACTTCAAGGCTGCTGGATCGCCAGGTCCATTGGATAAAAATACCCCATCAGGATTATAGGCTCGAATCTCAGAAGCAGGTGTCGTGGCTGGGAAAACTTGTACGTCGAAACCGGAATCCACTAAGCGACGGAAGATCGAGGTCTTCGCACCAAAGTCATACGCAGCGATACGATACTGCACGGGCTTATTCTTAGGCTTGTTTAAATGAGTTCCGACTACGGTGAAAGGCTTACAATCGCCCGCTGTCTTATTAAAATTATAAGATGCCTTGCAGGTGACCTCTTTGACAAAGTCAGCACCCACCGTGCCTGACCAAGCGCGTGCACGTTTCAATGCTTCTTCATCAGAAATAGCCTCCGTTGAAAGACAGGCTTTCATCACCCCTGCGGAGCGAAGTTTTTTAGTTAAGGAACGAGTGTCGATTCCTTCAATGCCAGGGATACCATATTTCTTAAGCCAAGTACTGAGATCGGTAGTAGCTCTCCAATTAGAAACAATCGGCGAAAGTTCACGTACTACAAATCCGGCAACGTGAGGACGCGCTGATTCGAAATCATCTTCATTCACTCCATAGTTTCCAATCTGAGGAGTCGTCATCGTCACAATCTGTCCAAAGTAAGACGGGTCCGTGAGGATTTCTTGGTAACCCGTCATGCTCGTATTAAAGACCACTTCACCGCACAAGGTCTTCTCCGCCCCAAAAGCTCGACCCCGAAGAATGGTTCCATCTTCAAGAGCGAGAACTGCGTGGCGATTCATGAGTCCGTTTTGAAAGGCGGTTCGCCCTCGGAGTGAAGCAAAAAAG
>CAIOLH010000020.1 GCA_903859115.1 uncultured Opitutia bacterium
AAATCGGTAGTCTAGTTCTTCGAAAAATGCCTTCGGGTGATTGTCGCCCGCTCTCACAAAAAGAGATTAGCATGATATTCGAGAATTAAGCCTTAAATAATAGGAATTGCACCTAAGCCCGCTTTAAATAACCCCATTTATTATGTCCGCTGTTTACGATAAGAATAATCCATTTCACGCTAAGCTCGTGGATCGTCGACGTCTGAGCTCCACCTCGAGTCTTAAAGACACCCAACACTTTTCCGTTTCACTCGACGGTAGCGGGCTCACCTACAAGTGCGGAGATTCACTCGGTGTTTTTCCTACTAACAATGCTCAATCGGTATCAGCCCTACTTAAGGCTGCAGGTTTTACTGGCACTGAGTCGGTAACAATTCCGAAAGACGTTTCCGCGATTACATTAAGAGAGGCGCTCACGAATCGCCTATCATTAAACGGCCCAACTTATAAATTTGTTCAACTGCTTCATGATCGTGCTACCGACGAAGCGCAGAAAGCTACACTGGCTTCTCGAATCGCCGAAGCTGATCCCGAAAAAAAGAAATCATGGATTGAGCAGTATGAATACGCAGATCTCTTTGAAGAATTTTCTTCCGCTAAAATTTCCGCTCAAGAATTAATCGAACTACAAAGAAAGTTAATGCCACGTCTGTATTCGATTTCTTCTGCTCCATCCAAGTATCCTAACGAAATTCATCTCACTGTCGCAGTCGTACGTTATGAAACAAATGGACGTAAGAGAGAAGGGGTCTGTTCCACTTACCTCGCCGACCGTGCTCAATTTAACACCCCTGAGGTGCCTGTCTTTGTTGCTCATTCTCACTTTGGCCTGCCCGCCGATGACTCCGCTCCTGTAATCATGGTCGGACCCGGTACCGGTGTAGCCCCTTTCCGTAGTTTCGTCATGGACCGCGCAACGCGCGGTGCTAAAGGTCGCAACTGGTTATTCTTCGGTGATCAACGTAAGGATCACGATTTTCTTTATGCCGATGAGTGGGCTGACTATTTAAAATCCGGTGCGTTGACCCGACTCGACCTCGCGTTCTCACGCGACCAAGCTGAAAAAATTTATGTCCAAGATCGCATGCGTGAAAATGCAGCTGAGTTATGGAAGTGGATTTCTGAAGGTGCATACTTCTATGTTTGTGGTGATGCGAAGCGTATGGCCAAAGATGTCGACGCAGCTCTCCATCAAATCGTTTCAGAACATGGCAAGATGTCACCTGAGGCCGCTATTGATTGGGTAAAGCAATTTAAGAAGGATGGACGCTACCAGCGCGATGTTTACTGAGCATTTTCGATTTATTTTCATAAATTCGTCACTTGCCTAAACACTCGTTTCCCTCCACTTAAATACCAATGCATCTCACGCACACTCCTCGCGTAGCCTTAGTTACTGGTGCCGGTCGTGGTATCGGTAAAGCGATTGCCGAACGTCTCGCTGCCCACGGTCACACTGTACTTTGCGTTTCTAAATCCGAAACCTGTGTTGCCGTTGCCAATGACATCATCGCGAAAGGTCAAAAGGCGAAAGCATTTCAAGTCGACGTTTCTGACGCCGCTGCCGTCGCCAAAGCCTGTGAACAAATTCTTGCCGAGTTTGGTGCGGTTGAAATTTTAGTAAACAATGCTGGTATTACTCGCGATAAACTCGTGATGGCGATGTCCGAGCAAGACTGGAATGACGTCATCTCCACCAATCTCTCTTCTGCTTTTTATTGGGTGAAGGGTCTACTTCGTCCCATGACCAAAAAGCGCTGGGGTCGTATCATTAATATTTCTTCAGTGTCCGGTGTTCAGGGTAATGCTGGGCAAGCTAACTATTCTTCAGCTAAAGCTGGACTCAACGGACTGACCATGTCCCTTGCTCGCGAACTCGCTGGTCGTACTATCACCGCCAATGCCGTTGCCCCTGGGTTTATTACTAGTGATATGACGAATGAACTGACCGATGAAATTAAACAGAAGGTTTTAGCTTATATCCCCCTTGGCCGTTTCGGCGACCCCAAGGATATCGCTGCAATGGTAGACTTTTTGGCCTCAGAAGAGGGGGGTTACATCACCGGACAGGTCTTTTCTATTGACGGAGGAATGGCTATCTGACACCTAAAAACCAACAAAACCGACCTTTACCATGCCTGAAAATATCGAAAAACGTGTCACCGACATCATCGTTAAACAGTTGAGCGTCAACGCCGAGCAGGTCACTGCCGCCGCTGGC
>CAIOLH010000021.1 GCA_903859115.1 uncultured Opitutia bacterium
AGTTTTAACGAAGAGTTCTAATAATAAAAATGCAAAAGCGGCGATGGAAGCGACCATACCGAGAACGTCAAACGAGGCTTCTAAGGTTGAAACACTTGAATTGGGTTCAGAGGAAAAAGTTGGGGCGATTCTTGGTGCTGAAGCGGCTCCGGCTCCAACCACAGGTGGGCGAGGAATTGCAGCGGCAGGTGGGGGAGGAGGAATCGAGCCAGCACTGGGAGGTGGTGGTGGAACAAATGCACCAGCTGGCTTATTCAGCTTAAGCTTTGGAGCTGAATTAGCATCACCGTCAGATGAAGGTGGAGGAGGTGGTGGAGGGGGTGTCTCTAGGCTCATCGTTGATGGGTGTTATCAAGTGCTGGAATGGGGGTGAGTCAATCAGTCAGTAAGAGATTTTGTCGTCTTAATCCGCCCGTTCGTGTTTACGCAAAAGGTCGGCGATTTCCTTAGGGTCGGCGGTGGGAATTGTCCGACCCTTCCGTTGCAGGTCTTCGACGGTTTTAATGACCGTTTCCGTCATTCTCTCGTGGGTCTCGTTCGATCCGCCCACTAATGAGAAGCCTTCACCCTTGGTGATACGCTTATGGTTGTCGGCATTATCCAACCCTAGACCAAGTAGGTGATTCTGATTCTTTCGTTTGCCCGCCATAGAGAATACCTAAACAGGAAAATTCTGAATTTCAAATCGTAACCTAATTTGAATCTCCTTTGGGCTCATCAAACTCAGATGAAGCTGCCAAAGGTGGCGAAGAACTATCCGCCAAGTTTTTTAAGGGCTTGGTACAGAAGATGTCTTGGAAGTTTACTTCCTGTTCCAATTCTAGTGAGCCTAATCGTGTAAGCTCTAAGCAGGCCAGAAAAGTAGCAACAAGAACGGCAATAGTCGGACGCTCAGGTAATAAACTAGTAAAATTAAACTTCGATTCGGTGTTCAATCGATTTAAAATAAATTCCATCCGGTCGGATACGGTCACGGTTTCAACGGAAAGGTTACCCGGCTGAATTTTTTCAGCGAGACGACGGAGCACTAAATTAAAAGTGTTCCAAAGTTCGATCCGATCGGCGGGTGCCACGGGACGAATCACTGCATCTTCGCCTTGCGGTTGTAAGACATAGCGCGCGAGGAGTCCTTGGCGTTCATCGGCTAATTGGCGAATGATCGCCGCAGTCTCTTTGACGCGTTTATACTGAATAAGCTGTTGCACCAGGGCCCAACGCGGGTCGTTGCCTTGATCGTGGGTCGTATCTAATTCGTCGGGGCGACTTTCCACCGGAAGTAACATTCGGCTTTTAATGTACATCAAGGTCGCCGCCATGACGAAGAACTCGCCCGCTAGTTCGAGATTATCTTTTTCTTGATTGCGAAGAATATCGAGGAACTGATGGGTTACTTTTTCAATCGGTATATCATAAATATCGATTTCGTTTTTTCGTATTAAGAAAAGGAGGAGGTCCAGCGGGCCTTCAAAATTATCGAGACGAATCGATAAATCTGCTGGTGGTAAAATACCATCAGTGGGCAGAGTGGAGGAAGTTTCGGGATTGTCCGACACGTTTAGAATTTGAAGAGGCGTACCCGCACTTGGGCGCCGAGTGAACCGTCATTAAAAGCCGAAACACGCTTTTGGAAACCGTATTCAATTTCCCAGGAATTCCCAATGCGCTGAATCAGTCCAATCGATTGATAAGTATAAGCTTTAGCAAGGGCGTCGTAATTAACGGTCACTAAAGCGGAGAAGGTGGAATTTAATTTAACTTCGCCCATAACCCAAAGCTGTTTGGCTGGGTCCGCTCCTTGTTTTAATTCGAACCAACCTACCGAAGCTTTCCAGAAATCGCCCGAGTTAAACGCGATCGATTGAAGTGATTCAACATTGCCGCCGCCGTTTTTCGCATAACGGGTAAAGGAATCAATCGTGACCCAGTTAGCAGGAGTTAGGCGGATATGCGTTTGAATGTCGGAATCGGTTTGGCCGAGTGATTCATCGGCATTGGACCAGTCTTTTAAAATATCGAAGCGTGCTAATTCACGTGTGCCCATTTCGGTGTCGCGCGTGGCTAGAGTATTTCTAAAGCCGAAGCGGGCTACGCTGGTTGCGTGAGTGGCCGCAGCGTCAGGACGGTCGGCGAGGTCCAATTCACGGAAGGCGGAAAAAGCTACATCACGTTCCGACAAAGGGATTTCACCGATGGCGTGATCAGCACCGGGGAGGTAGCGGTATTGAATAAAAGGACGAAACGCATGACGCATTCCATTGATAGACCAGTGGTCCGCTTTTAAATTCCACGAACCTGTGGCGAGGCCTTCGACATCGAACCCGATTTGTCCAACGGCTTTAGAGACGCTGCCAGTATTAGCTAAATTGGATGACCAAGAAGTAGCACGTGCGCCAACGACTGGTTTAAAGGTCAAATAATTACGAACGGTTAAAGGATAGGTAATACCGTAATAGGCATCATAACGTGCGGTCGACCAAGCTTCGGTAGCACCTGTTTCCGTGGTGAATTGAGGTAAGGGGAGTGCTGCCGAAGGACGTTCGGATAGATAAGATGCCGACACAAATGCACGATGATTGAAAGGCGTTTCTCCGATGCGTCTCTCAGTTAAGTCGTAACGCAATTCAGGTAATTTTTCAGCAACGTCTTGGTAGTTGTCTGCTTTGGCGATGACCGTGGCTGAGACATAGCCTTGTGCGAATGGCTTGACTACTTCGAAGCTCGCTTGGGGCAGACCAATTTCCGCAATTTCTCGCGGACGGAAAGAACGGATAAAATTAGGATCCGAGGTGAAATAAAACTGACCTGCGAAATCGAAGTTATTGGTGGTGTGACCATTGATATTTCCAATTAAGAAACCACGATTCGCGTCAGGCGTGCGGCCGTAAATATCACTCTCAATGGCGTTACGATCATTGATATAACCCGATTTTAAATTTCCACGCCAAATCGTTCCGTCATTGGTCGTTTTGCTGTTATCGTATCGAAGCGCTGGACCAACCAGAAAGCCTGATTTGCTGTAATAATCGAACAATGCGCCGACCCACAGTGACTTGGTTTGACGAACTAGAGTGGTGGTGCGGAGGTAGCGACCTTGGGGTTCTTGTGAGCCTGTATTGAGTTCAATATCGTAAGGGATATCGTGATAACCTTCTTGTCCGTAATAAGGTAAATAAAAGAAAGGGATTCCCGCGAGATGGGGAACGACTCCTTTAAAAGTTAACCAATCTTCTTTGTCAGAATAATGCGCTTCATTGATTTTCAAATCCATACCATAGGCGTGAGGTTCGTTATTCCACATGCGCACACCTTTCATCGTACGATCTCCATTTTGTATCCGAATTTCATCAGCCGTGAAATAAATAGGGTTACGACCCAGCTTAACATTATAGGCGACGACTAAATCGATTTTCGGATTCATGGTCACGCGCTCGCCCATGATGCGTAAATTTTTTGTGGTATAAACTACATCGCCTTCAGCATCGATAATTCCTGTCTCAGAATTAAAAGAAATTTTCTTCGCTGCGAGGTGAGCTCCATTCGCTTCAACGCTTGCATCAATCGCAACGAGAACTTTGCCGTTCTCTTCATAAGTAAAACTTTCGCCTTGGACGTTTGAGTTCTTGGCAATCTCGGGTGCGACTTTTGTTGTCGAGTCCGCCGCCATGACTGCGATGGTGCAGAAAAGGAAGGCAAGGAGTGGGCTGAGGGTTCGACCTGGCATTTGCTCCAGACTTGGCGATTAGGGCATTCTCTCAAGTATTTTCGGGCAATGAGCGCTTGCGGGCATACGATTGTCGTGGATTATCGGTCTATGCACCTAAGCCAAGTTGAGCTAACTCGCCTCGTTGAGGGCAAGGAAAGCTCCCCTCATAGCTTTTTAGGGCAACATTTACTATCTCCAGGGGGGTACGTAGTCAGGTCACTGTTACCAGGGGCCATCACCTGTGAACTGATTAAGGAGGGCGAGACTAAGGGTATCTCGATGAAGAAAATTCACTCCCTAGGGATTTTTGAGGAAGAAATTAAATCGAAGTCCGCTTTCCGTTATCAATTCAAAGTTACCTATCCGGAAAAAATTACTCACCTCATCGATGATCCTTACCGTTTTCTGCCGACGTTATCGGAGTCGGATTTATTTTTAATAGGTAAAGGAGATGACCATAAAGTTTATCACAAGCTAGGTTCGCATCTCGCGACAATCGATGGAGTAATGGGAGTGAGGTTTGCGGTCTGGGCTCCGTCCGCTCGACGTGTTTCATTAGTAGGTAATCACAATTTTTGGAACGGCCGCACACATCCGATGCGACTTTTGGGTGCTTCGGGAATTTGGGAAATTTTTATCCCAGGTCTCACCGCGGGTGCATGTTATAAATATGAAATCGTAGGTCCAGCTGACGAAACTCCGTTTTTAAAAACCGATCCTTATGCCTTAAGTTTCGAAGCTCCGCCGCACCACGCAGCCATCGTTACTGATTTGTCGGGATTTGCTTGGCACGATTCGGAGTGGATTAAAAAAAGATGTCAGACGTCATCCCAGCAGCAGCCGATATCGATTTACGAAGTTCATTTGGGTTCATGGCGCCAAGTCCCCGAAGACAATAATCGCCCTCTTAATTATAAGGAATTGGGCATACAGTTAGCTGAATACTGTGATCGCCTTGGTTTTACGCATGTAGAATTAATGCCTCCCACCGAGCATCCCTTCGAAGGTTCGTGGGGCTATCAAGTAACTGGATTTTACGCACCGACCCATCGCTTGGGCTCGCCTTTGGATTTCATGATGCTCGTTGATACTTTGCACCGAGCGAACATTGGCGTGATTATAGACTGGGTTCCTGCGCACTTTCCTAAAGACACCTTTGCGCTCGCACAATTTGATGGCACACACTTGTACGAACATGCCGATCCGCGCTTAGGAGAACATCAAGACTGGGGTACACTTATTTTTAATTATGCACGTCACGAAGTTCGTGGATTTTTAGTGGGCTCGGCCCTTTCGTGGTTAGAGCTCTTTCACATCGATGGACTGCGGGTTGATGCAGTTGCTTCGATGCTGTACTTAGATTACTCGCGAAAAAACGGTGAGTGGCTTCCCAATCAATACGGCGGTCGAGAAAATTTAGCCGCGATTGAATTTTTAAAACAAACGAATGCCTTGGTGCATCTTTATCATCCAGGTGCGATCACGATTGCAGAAGAATCCACTTCATACCCAGGTGTAACTAAATCGATTGCGGAGGGTGGATTGAATTTTGATTACAAATGGAACATGGGCTGGATGCACGATAGTCTAAATTACTTTAAGGAAGATCCACTTTATCGAAAATATCACCACAACAAGCTTACGTTTGGGATGCTCTACCATTGGTCAGAAGCCTTTATCCAATCCTTTTCACATGACGAAGTAGTACACGGAAAGGGTTCACTCATGGGCAAAATGGGTGGGGGAGACTTTCATAATAAAGCCGCTAATCTTCGCTGCTTATTAGCCTTACAGTGGGCTTGGCCTGGTAAAAAATCTTTATTTATGGGATGTGAGTTCGGCCAAATCGCCGAGTGGAGTCACTCGCGTTCGCTGGATTGGCATCTCTTGCAATATCCCCTCCACGAAGGTATTCAAAAGTTAGTCGCTGACCTAAACGCTCTTTATAAAAAAGATAAGACCATCGCGGAACGTGATTTTGATTCTCAAGGTTTTAACTGGGTACATGCCGATGATGGTGATCAGAGTGTCCTCATTTTTGAACGTCATGGCTACGATTGCTCCTGGGTAGTTGTCGGTAATTTCACACCCGTTGAACGCACCTACCGATTTGGCGTGCCTTGCCCGGGTAAGTGGGAGGAAGCGATTAATACCGACTCCAGTTATTACGCTGGAAAGGGTAGCGGCAATTTAGGCGGCGTTGTTGCAGAAAAAATCCCAGCCCATGGTCGCTCGCAATCCATTCAGGTTTGCCTGCCTGGACTTTCTGTTGTCATTTTTAGGCAGAAAACAAAGGGCTAAACATGATACCGCGTTCCGAAACATTTCGTTCACTCGTAGAGTCCGACCCCACTAATCCGCTCTTCCGCTTTTCGCTGGGCCAAGCGCTCTTTCAGGAAAATAATTTTCCCGCTGCAGTGGAACATTTACACAAAGCTGCGGATGGTAAGGCCGATTGGATGATGCCTCGTATTCTACTTGGGAAAACTTATTTGCATTTAGGACAAAAAAATTTAGCCCAGGTTGCCTTTCAAGAGGCTCTCAAACTCGCCTTGGCGCAAGGCCACGAGGAACCTGAAATTGAACTTCGCCAACTTCTTTCCACTCTTTAATTCAGATGCAAATCTCCTTACTCTTTAAACTTTTACCCTCGATTGATTTAGCGATGGCTGCGGTAGCCTGGCTAATTTATTTTTGTACGTATCCCGATTTTGCTCGCTGGCGCAGCGAAAATTTTCGCGAGCATCATCAGAGTTACACCAGTCGCGTAGGCTGGGTAGTCGGCCCTTTGCTACTTTTACAAATCGTCGGACATTTTCTTGCGTGGCGAAACGGCGCACCGGTCACGGGTTTCGTTTTAGTCGTTCTCACTTGGGCCTTTACAGTAATTTGGTCGATACCAGCACACCGACGATTACAGCAGGAAGGCTATAATTTAGAGGTCATTAACCATTTAACGCGTACGCATATTGTCCGAACTTTAGTTTGGTCTGGTCTAGCGATTTACTCGTTAAAAAATGCCGTAGGTTGACAGTTGCTGGCGAATAAAAGATTTCATTCTCGTGTCCAACGCGTCCGATACAGCCAAAAAATCTGCCTCACGGATTGCGGCTTTGCGTCGATTTTTTGGATTCGTTGGCCCAGGTTTCTTAGTCGCGGTGGGTTACATGGATCCTGGTAATTGGGCGACGGATTTGGCTGGAGGTTCAGAATTCGGCTACGCTTTGCTGTGGGTAATTTTATTAGCCAACTTGATGGCAATATTGTTTCAGCATCTCTGTGTGCGCTTACAAGTCGCCACCGGACAAGACCTCGCTCAGGCCTGTCGTGCACGCTATTCACCCGCGGTATCTACTTTCCTTTGGGTCTCAGCGCAAATTGGAATCGTGGCCTGTGACCTAGCCGAGCTGCTGGGATCCGCCATCGCCTTACAATTACTTTTCGGAATTCCTCTTTTCATCGGTGCCTTGATTACCGCATTAGATGTACTTGTGCTGCTGGCTTTGACTCGATTGGGTTATCGTTGGTTGGAATCGATTGTCGCCGTCCTAGTATTGACGATTGCCCTATGTATTGGGGCTGAAGTGCTCATCGCCAAACCAGCTATTCACTCGATTTTACAAGGGTTTATTCCGACTGGTG
>CAIOLH010000022.1 GCA_903859115.1 uncultured Opitutia bacterium
ACGTTGGTCACGATCACCAGAACTTGGCCAGGCTTGCAATGTCCGCCATCGCGTAAGTGCTTTAAGGCTGCAGTGATATTTTCATCTGCTTGGGGACTGAATTTAATAAAGAAAGGAGTAACGCCCCAAAGTAGACCCATGCGACGATGGACGTTGATGTCCTCGGAGAAGGCGAAAATAGGACAGCCCACCGCACGTAAGGCTGAAAGAGCGCGAGGAACATCACCATTGCGTGTGAAGGCGATAATTCCGGTATTTTCTAAATCTTGGGCGAGGCTTGCGGCCGAGCGAAGTAATTTAACTTTTGGGGTATCGTTAGGCTGTTCTTCGCTGAGTTTTTTCGGCAAGTCTTGCTCCGTCGCCATGGCGATTTTTGACATCACTTCGACACAACGAATCGGGTGTTTGCCGGTGGTGGTTTCGCCTGAAAGCATGACGGAGTCAGCTAATTCTAATACGGCGTTGGAGACGTCAGTCACTTCAGCGCGTGTAGGCACTGGGTTTGTGATCATCGACTCCAACATGTGGGTGGCGACGATAACTGGTTTGCGTGCGGCGATCGACATCGCAACGGCGCGACGTTGAACGGATGGAAGTGTTTCGTAAGGAATTTCGATACCTAAATCTCCACGAGCGACCATGAGTGCATCGGAGGCATCGATAATCGAAGCTAAGTGCTCAATTGCTGATTGATCTTCAATCTTCGCAATGATTTGAGCTTTCGAGTGTAGTTCTAAAAGCAGACGACGAAGACTGTGTACGTCGCTCTCTTCGCGTACGAATGAAAGTGCGTAGTAATCGATGCCTACTTCGCAACCGACTTTAATGTCTTCGCGATCTTTGTCGGTGAGAGCAGGGAGTTCGATTTTTACACCAGGTAAATTGATATGGCGACGGCTGCCCATGGAGCCGGGTTGTTCGACCTTACAGCATAAACGATCTCCTTTTTGGTCGAGGACGCGTAATTGGATGAGGCCGTTATCAATCAGAACTACTCCACCGACAGGAACTGAACGAATAATAGGAGGGTAGTTTGAAGTGATTAAAACTTTGTCACCGTCTTGTTTAGCGTCGGGTGAACCCGTGACGTCCACCAATTGCCCGACTGTGAGGTTAATTGATTGTTTAAGAGCCCCGGTGCGAATCTCTGGACCTTTGACGTCCATCATAATGGCTAGGTCCACGCCCATTCTCTTGCTAACTAAGCGCACTCTTTCGACGATTTGGCGAACCCAAGCGTGATCCGCATGGGCCATGTTCAGGCGCACTACATTCGCGCCTGCTTTGATTATTGCCTCTAAATTGGCCTCGGACTCAGTCGCGGGTCCAATCGTAAAAGTGATACGTGTATGTCTGTATGGCTTCACGAGTTTATGAGTAGTTGTGAAGACTCACTAATGGCAAGTGAAACAATACCTTATGCAAATAATTATAAGTTTTATGAAACTTTTTGAGCAATTACGTCCCTTTTGACCTTCGTGAGCTCTTCAAAAAAAGTCGGCGTTTCAAATGGCCAGCTATCTCCTTCGCAAATCTGCCAGTTTGGGTGGTTTTTTAATTCGCGTACGGTCCAGTCGAAATAATCAGCATCATCGGTTCTAAAATAGAGTTTTGCGTTGTCGGTTGAGGCCTTGGCTAGGCGGCTAAGGTTTTCCGCACACAGAAATCGATTTTTGTGGTGTCTTCTCTTGGGCCAGGGATCTGGATAGAGAATAAATACTTTTTCTATCTTATGCGCCGACGATAATGCATCTAAAACTTCCGTCGCTTCTGCTTTTAGGAAAGAAATATTTTTAATACTCTGAAGTGCTTGTTTACGCAGAGATTTTTCAATTCGCCCAGTGATTAAATCGATCCCTAGACAAAATTCACTGTGGTTAGCTTTGGCATAAGCGGCTAGCCAGTGGCCATGTCCGCAGCCGATTTCTAAGGTGAATGAATTTCGATCGCCGAGGGCACCAGAAAGTTTGGTACGCAGTTTTTCAACATTCGTCGCGCGAAGGTTGTCGGCCCATTCTTTGCCAAAGACTTTGTTGTCAGGTGACACGTGGGCACGTTGGCAGGCTGATTAGCGGAAAGCAAGGGTAGGGGCAGCTGACAAGGGTTAGTTTAGGACGCGACGCAGTCGCGCCCCTACCAAAATCCCCCCATGTCCCCTCAAATTACCACTAAGGTAATTTGCGAATAACTCCGGCTTTCCAAATGTCTAGCGATGGACTTTCTCATCGTATGGCCAAAGTAGATATAGAAATCGTCCAAAAGGTGCTCAAGGAAAACGGCATCGATGTTCGCGTAGCGGCGGAAATATTAAACCAAATCCGCGAGGTCGTTGCTGAAGAAGCAGTCGAGCGTGAAAAGCCCGCGAAGAAACAACACTTGGTTTTAATCAGTGAACCCGAAGGTGGTTTGCCCAAAGATTTGGTCGGCTGGGTGGTACAAATTTTGGAAGACGATGATCCGCGCGAAGCTGCCCAAAAAATTACGGAAGTAGCAGGAGTATTTAATGGTACACCCAAAGGGCAGCGTTTACCCGTCGCGAGTTTTGGCGATGCCTGCCAAAGTTTACCCGGAAAGCTTCTAAAAGAGAATAATGTTTGGATTAAGACGCGCGAACCCGTTCGCGTGATTGCCGTAAAAAATTCTCTCGGACGCCGTCGCGGATAATTTTAGTTTAGACAAAAATACGCACTTTTTGTCATCTAATTTCCTAATTTTAGCCCATTTGGGCTTTAATTGATGGACCCTGCAAACAGTCAATTCCGCTCGCATTTAAGCAAAGACCTCACACACTCACGGAACACATGAAGTTTAAGAACTTTCCAATTTACCGCATCGAATGGGTAACTTCCATCTTCCTTATCACCACCGCGCTCTTATCGCTCACGGTTGTACCTTGGTTCCTTTGGACCCAATACAACCTGCCGGTCGACGCTGCCAATAAGGTTCAAGGTTGGGGCTTTATCTGGGCTTTATTCGTATTTTACTACTACGCGACGGGCTTCGGTATCACCCTCGGCTACCACCGCCTATTCTCACACATCTCCTTCAAGGCGAAGTGGCCAGTGAAGCTCTTTGTGCTCCTTTTCGGTGCCGCCTCGTTTGAAAATTCCGCCCACGATTGGAGCGCCGATCACCGCGTTCACCACAAGCACGTCGATGAAGATGAAGATCCATATGATATTTCTAAAGGTTTCTTCTACGCCCACATCGGCTGGTTGCTCTTCCGCTTAAAGCCAAAGCCACCGGTTACTAATGTTAAAGATTTAGAAGCCGATCCGTTAGTGATGTGGCAACACCGCTATGTTCAGTGGATTGCAGTCTTCATCGGGTTCGTCTTACCTTCGGCCTTAGGTTATGCCTACGGTTGGGCGATGGGCTTTTCTAATCCTGCAATGACCGCTCTGGGTTGCTTCTTAATCGCCGGACTTCTCCGCACCGTGATTGTCCAACAAGGCACGTTCTGCATTAACTCACTCTGTCACATGTTTGGTCGTCAGCCATATTCTCGCGACCACAGCGCGCGCGATAGCGGTTGGGTTGCCTTATTAACCTTCGGTGAAGGCTACCACAATTATCACCACGAATTCCAACACGATTACCGCAATGGCGTTAAGGATTGGCAGTTCGATCCTACTAAGTGGATTATCTGGACCTTATCAAAAGTAGGTTTGGTTCAAGATTTACGCCGTGTTTCTGATTCCCGAATTCTCGCTGCTGAGTTGAAAGAAAAGAGTCGCACCCTCGGTATGGATGTCGAAAAAATCGTCAGTCGCTTTGACGCTAAGACGCGCGAAATTAAGGCTTCAACGATTGCTGCGGCCGATCAATTAGCAAAAGACTTAGCGGTTCGTGCGGAAGCTCTTAAAGAACTCGCCATCACTAAAGCTGATGTGGGTCACGATACTTTAGAAGAGTTGCAGGGCTTGCTCAATAAAGCTTCGGAAATTCTAGAATCGCTCCGTCGCTCCGACGCTGCTGCGATTGCTTAATTAACGTAGCTTAATTTTTTCTACCAGATTGCGGACTTCGTCTTCAATCTTGGGTAGAACTGTTTGTGGCTCTTCGAAGTCGATATCGTGAAAATGCCAGTAATGAATTTTGTCGGCCCACTCGGGATGTGAGCTTTGCATCATCTCGTAGTGTTCATCTTTTTTGAGAGCCACGATGTGGTGGGCTTTTTCTAAGTCTTCGAGTTGGAGTTGTACGGGCGCGCGGCCTGTGAGCTCCAAGGGGATGCCTAAAGTGCCAAGTCTCGCATGAGTATCCATGGAGATTAGGGTGGGTTCGTCGGCGACGATGGAGGTGAGTAAACCCCTGGAAAACGCCCTCGCGGACAGGCCATTTTCGAGGGCATGCCAATTGAAAATAGCCTCCGCGTGCCGACTTCGGTAGAAATTCCCAGTACAAATGAATAGAACTAGGGTTTCCTTGTAATCTGCGCTTGTGCGGGAGGGCATCGTTAGTAGAGTTCGTGAACATAACTAAATCGCCATGGCACGCAAACTGTTCGTTCTTTCTGTTCTCACTTTCACTTTAGTAGGCTGCATGGGCCCTGAAAAAGGTCCTAGCCCTGTTACCGACACCGGTCTCTCGGGTTTCGGCAACGCTCCTGCTTTTGATACGCTGACTCCTCTGAGCCCAACTAAGTCTTCAAGCACCGCTACCAAGTCGACTGCGAAGAAGTCCAAAGGTAAGTTACCTCTGAACAGTTCCAGCCAGAAGTAATTTCTTAAACTCTGAGTAAAATCAGAGTAAGGAAACTTCGGTCACAAAAGTTTCTGTCCGACCGGGCTCCGCAAAACGGAGCCCATTTTTATGCTCGGTGCTATTGGGTGGCCCCATCCAGGGTTCGACGCAATAGAAAGGCGCTTCCGCATCAGGTGTCCATGTCACCACCGCTGCCCAACTGTCTGGTATGGGTTCTTCGCCAACTTTAACGGAAATATTTTCTTCACCTGACTTAGGGCCGAAAACAACCAGTGAATCTTTGAGATTGGTAAAGATACAATCAGGGAGTCCAGGATTATCAAAAGTGAATTCAGTCGCGCCTTTGAGATCCGCAAACGGAATGAGTTTTCCGTCAGCCGCATGTCGCCACTGTTTCTTTGACGGGATTTTAATGGTGTAATCGCTGCGACTTAAACCTTTGTGCCAAGGTAAAGTGAAGTAGAAGTGATGTCCAGCACACCAGGGTAAGGGTTGTTGATCGCGATTTTCAAACTCGAATGTGCAGCGGACGAATAATTCTCGGAACTCATAGCGCACCCGGAATTCATATTTAAAAGGATAACAGGCTTCCGCACGTGCATTGGTTACTAGGCGGAGAAGGGCATGTTTATCACTCGATTCGATGAATTCGAATTCACAATCCCGTGCGAAGCCGTGTTGCGGCATCGGACGTTTTACTCCTACGCTGTCTTTCCAGAAAAACTTTTCTCCGTCAGCGTAATTACGACCCATGAAAGGGAAGAGGATGGGATTTCCACCGCGCACTAAGCCAATTTTATCTTGAGCAAAATCTGCACCTTCTGGCCAGTGGAGAACATTTCTTACACCCGTTGGTAAATTAAGATTCCAGTGAATGAGTCGAGCTCCGCGGGTAAGGCAGGTTTCATAGGTGGATGCCCCAACCGTCCATCGCTCCATCGGAATATTATTTACAGTAAATTTTTCCATGCTTCAGCCAAAACCTAAGAGTGATTGAAGGCAAACGTGGAATCTTAAATTATTTTTTAGACATTAAATAATGACAGACCATCCACTGTTCGCCTTTTTCAAAGTTCCAGAGTTCCGCACAGGCCATGAAAAATATACGCCAGTATGCCAGCCATTGACGGGCTTTTTTGGGTCCATAGGTTTCCGTAAAAATACTCAAAACCTTTTCGCGATGTTGATCGGTGTTCTCTAGCCAATGTTCCGCGGTTTGGCCGTAGTGTCTCCCTGGTACCTCCCATTGGGTTTCTAGTTTAAGGTTATCTTGAAAGTGAGTGGGCAAATTATTGGAGGGCATGATGCCGCCCGTGAAAAAGTGGCGCGACATCCAATCGGTACCGTCTTTGGATTCGAAGTGATAAGCGCAGTCGCGATGGGTGAAGACGTGGAAAAAGAGCTTACCATCAGCCTTCAACCAAGTGCTGATACGACGAAACAGTTCCTGCCAATTTTTCATATGCTCAAACATTTCCACCGAAACGACGCGATCAAACGTATCGGGCGAAATCGAAAATTGATTCATATCACAGGTGATGACGGTGACGTTGTTAAATCCACGTTGCTTGCACTGACCTAAAATATATTCTCGCTGAGAAGCAGAATTGGAAACGCTGGTGATTTGTGCTTGGGGATATTTCTCCGCCATCCAGAGCGTGAGCGAGCCCCAGCCACAGCCTAATTCGAGAATCTTCTGACCGTCTTTTAATTCTGCCCGTGTGCAGGTCAGCGCTAACATGGTTTCTTCCGCTACCTTGATGGATTCATTTCCCTGTGTGTAAAAACAGGAGGAGTACTTCAGACGTGGGCCCAGACAAAGCTGATAAAAGGCTGCGGGGACTTCGTAGTGTTGTTCGTTGGCCGCTTTGGTTTCAATGGCGACGGGCAACTTTTTGAGTTCTTCAGCGAACTGAGAAATTCTTTTGAGTCGTTCGGCTGGATTCGCGGCTCGCTCATCCTTCAATCTCTGTTGCAGTAATTTTCGAATGCCCCGGCGGATAATAAAATCGGGTAAAATATCCCAACCTAGTAAGGTGTCGATAAAAGGCATGGGGTCAGCCTAACTGACCAAACAAAACAGGCAAACCTAAGCTCGAACTTTGCGTCTAGGTTTTTTCGGCCAAAAAGAGGGCACGGCTGACTGGTAAATTTGATAACTAGAACCCTTGGATTTAGAGAGGTGTTCTTCGGTCAAAGATACACCCGTGACCCTGGTTAATAAATAATACATGAAGCCAGCGCAGATGATCCCTGGTATCGCATAGAAATCGTCATTGTAACTGAGTAAGGCAAACCCGACCCAGACTAGCCATTCACAGAAGTAATTGGGATGCCGTGACCAAGCCCAGAGTCCCGTATCACAAACTTCACCTTTAACTGAGTTTAACTTAAAGTTTTTTAATTGGCGGTCGGCGACAAATTCTCCCGCCAAACCAATGAGGGTGACCACAATGCCTACCCAGTGGATAGGTAAGAGAGATTTTTCGCTATGTAAAATGGACGAAATAAATGGCGTACAAAGAAAAGCTAAAACTAGTCCCTGCATCATGTAGAATTGAAACATTTTCGAATACAAGGCATCAGCCCATTGCTGACGCATTTTTATATACCGCCCGTCTTCGTGACGGATATCTTTGAAAATTCTTTTAGCGAGGTGGGTGCCGAGTCGGAAACTCCATAACAGGACCAAGAGGATTAAAATAGTCGTCGAGTTATTCCAGTGAAAGGGATGCGTGATCAGATACTGAGCGCATAAAATAGAAAAGAAATAAGCCCAAAAAGCGTCCACGATGGACCAGTTATCTAATTCTTTAGCAATCCACCAAATGACAGCGAAGAAGATGAAAGAATAGCTCAGTAAGCGAAGAAATTCTATGACGAGGTTAAATAACATTTAAAGTTTAGCGTGTGATGAAGCGTTTAAAGATAAGAAAGAGAATCTTATAAACTATCCACGTAGCCCATGGAACTACAACAAGCCAGCCTAACAACGCATGCACACCCAATTGACAAAATTTCGACACAAAGTTGGCAAACGACTGACTGAACTCTGCCTTCATTTGTGTAAATTCAATCACCTGAGCCTCCGAACCAGTTAATTTCTCTCCGAGTCGAACCCAGGGGATGATTAAGGCAATCTGCAGCGGATAGCTAAAATAATTGATCGTCTGCATAACGACGTGATTAAGTCGGAAAACTTTTCCCGCCAACAAGCATAAGAGTGTTGTCGTCCCGATAAATGGATTCACCGCAATCGCTAAACTCACTGCACAGGCCAGCGCTAGTTGCTTAGCGGTAATGCCTTGCTTTAATTCTAAGAGTAGAGGTTCGCGAACTTTCCGATTAAACCAGCCGGCGATGCGACTCATGAGCGGGATTTTTTAGTGAAGAATATCTTGGTGAGATCGGATTCAGCTGAATGAGTGAAAAGACAGCTCAACGCGTAACCCGCGATGGCAAAATTTCCAAGGAGCATGAGCGCGACCCACCAGCCGAAGCGCACGAAATTATTATTTTCACGCCACGCCACATAGAGCCAAAAAGCCATGAAGCCAAAGTAGGCATCGAACATCGTCGCAAGGCCCCAGGGCTCTGAGCAAACCGTTACATAACCACCGATGACATTGAGACCCTTGCCTGCGTACCCAGGAAGTGAACTGATTGATGGAGCAGTACAAGCATACCAAGACACCCATATCATCGCGAGTAGTACAAAAACAAAATAACCAATAAGAGCGCGGCGGGTATTCATATCTGTATTAGGATAAGATAATAAGGTTAAACAATTATAAGAGTAATGCAAGTGAGTGTGTGCTGAGGTAATGGGTAGGGGCGCCACTGCGTGGCGTCCGTGTATCTCCCCCTCGATTTACCCAACCCAATTCGGCCTTATATACACAGCCTGAACCACTCCGATATTTCGATGTGCAAATGCAGCCTCACAGTATCTGAAATAGAGCCTCCACTTGCGGATAAATTGTTCGTCGAAACCCATTCCGCGAACCTTATCTAAATTTTTTTCAAACGCCTCACACCAGGTAGCGAGTGTACGCGCGTAATCTAAACCGAATTCTTCCAGACGATGTAATTGAAAACCGCCGCGTTCTGTCATGAGTTGGTTAACGCGATTAATAGAAAGTAAAAGCGATCCTGGGAAAATGTGCTTCTGAATAAAATCTACACCCTTACGGAATTGTTCGTAGCGACTGTCGGGACAAGTAATATACTGAAACGCGGCAATGCCGTTCTGTTTCAGTAATCGTCCCACGCTTCCACAAAACTCGGGCAAGTATTGATGTCCCAGCGCCTCCATCATCTCAATAGAAACACATTTATCATAGGAACCTTGGTGGGTCCGAAAATCTTCGAGTCTTACTTCAATCTTATCACTGAGGCCCGCCGACTTAACCCGCTCTGTCGCTAAATCAAATTGCGCTTTAGAAATAGTGAGCGTGGTGACGCGACAGCCATAATTTTTCACCGCTTGAATGGCCCATCCACCCCAACCTGTACCGATTTCGATAACATGATCACTCGATTTAAGTTGGAGCTGTTCGCATAGGGCGCGATTTTTCTGAATCTGTGCTTCGGCCAGCGTTTTGCATCCGTCCCACCGGGCCGATGAATACATCATCGATTCGTCTAAAAATAATTTAAAGAAATCGTTCGAAACATCGTAGTGAGCGGCGATATTCGAGCGGACGTTTTTAACGGAGTTCGGACGCAATAAATGCTCTAGGCGATCGGCCAGACGAAAAGCGCCCAGCGCAATATTTTTCACCGCGGAACCAGACATCCCCGGAGTGTTATCAATATTTTGGATAAAGAACCCGATGACCGCTGTTAGGTTCGGTGAATCCCATTCGCCTGCAATATAGCTCTCAGTTAAACCAATATCAGATCCTAAAACAATCCGCTTAAAGAAAATATCATCTTTAATATTTATTTGTGCTACCGAGGAAGGATTGAGCGACTCACCAATTTTAAATGATTTTTTATTCGGTAAAGTGATAATCAGTTGGCCGCGTTTTAGTTTTTCGAGCGTCCGTAAAACGAGCTTTTGCATGAGACCCCCTTGATTGATAGCCTCGGACACCGTGATGAAATTTTCTTGGGTCATTTTTGATTACTGATTTCGGGGGAGGGGTGACGCAGGTTGCGCTGTAAATGAGTGTCATCGGCTTTTCGCTTAAAGGGAAGCCGTTTTATGAGCCAAAGGTTTAAGGCATGCAGATGAATCAGGGCGATTACCTTGAAAATGAGAAAAGGAATTTTTATCGTCAGCCATACAAGGCGACTGTCCGTCAGTGGCACGTTACGACCCGTCCAAGTGCTGATGAGTGTTTTTTGTCCGGCTTCAAAATGGTCAACCCCGAGCCACAGCGATTGATCCGGTGCTTGGAGTGTAAATTCAAACTCCGTATCTAAACCTGAAAAAGGAGATACGTAGAATTTCTTAGGCGTGCGTAATTTAAGAACAGCTTCACCTTTGGCATTCTTTTGTTTGCAGTCTTTGCCCAGGAACCACGCTTTTCTCTCGCCGAAGGTATTATTCACTTCGGCAATCCCACATTGTAATTCTCCGTCCCACGAAATCAGAAAAAAGATCACCGGGTTGTAGGACTTACCAAAAGCCCGCGGCATGGCGACTAAAGTGATTTGAGCATCAAGCGGCAAAATTTGACCCTGGGCTGCACAGAATGATTTTACGCGGTCGGCTAACCTGTCGCTGTCCGCGCCGTATGCCTGACTTGGACCTTCGGGTTGAAAAACAATATCTTTCGGTAGGAAATCTTGATCGCGGAATTGATACAACGCACGCCCACCGTTACCCATCAGCCAAGTATTGTCGCCAATGCTATCCCAGTCCGCTAAATCAATCGCACAGCAAAATACACTATGGGTGAAGCTATTTTTCTTGGGCC
>CAIOLH010000023.1 GCA_903859115.1 uncultured Opitutia bacterium
CGTGCAGGGCAAGAGTTCGACCGCATTGACACCGAGCGATTTAAAATAATCTCCATTATGCCTAATCCATTCAGCCGCATTTTTAAAATTAGGTTTTTTCGAAAAACCAATCAGTCCAAATAAATCCTTAAGATGAACCTCTAAGATGACGCAGTCTTCAACGGCAGGTGTTTTAAATCCATCATTCAAATCCATGAGCTCATTTCTCGGTGTTACCAAAGAAACCGGAGGAGCCGGATATACATGAGACATTTTCCTAGCCCAAGGATCCGCCATCGTCACCCCGTCGATATTTAATAAATAGGCGCAGTTGGAGAGATCGGCATCCACCACACCCATCCAGGCACCCTGCCCTTCGGGCTTCAATTCGCAGCGCGCGGTTTGTGGGGATTTCAATTGAGGTGATGAAATCGTATAGCCAACAGAGACCGCGTGAGCGCGTGGAGCAAAAACACGGAAGGTGGTTTTTCCGCCTGAAATCGTTGCACCAAATGGCCCAGGCGGTTCTAAAACATCCAGCGGATCTGACGCTAAGATTTCAAAAAATTCAACCCGGTCGTCTTGTTCATAGATAACGCGTATAGGTCGAGTGGTGGGATCGGCATCAACAGCACGAAAACGAAAAACGTGTAAATTCGTTCGATCTAAACTTAACTGTAAATTACGATTACCGTATTGGTCTCTCTCGATATTATCAGCGTCGTGCGGTGGCTCCAACCAATGTCCATCGTCGCGATAAAATTTAAACGGTATAATCATTTCATCTCCCATCACCTCTTTAATGGGGACGCTTAATTCATAACCTTCGACGCCCAAGAGACAGACAGCATGGAGCGACCAAGCGCTCATATCTTTAAGTCCACCCCACTCATTGAATGGTCCGCAAACGAAGAGTGAGTTCTTGAGAGCATCTGGACATAACTGTTTCCACAGGAAGAAATGGACATGGCCATTCGCGATCCAATACCCCGAACGTGTGGCCCAGGTTTGGGCCTCGGCACGCTCCAGCAGACTTATTTTTAGCAGGGGGATTGAGTTCTAATTTAGGTAAATCTGACTCCAGCCAATCGTGCGATAAGGCAATCAGACCCGAGGCCTTTGTCTCCCATCGTGCACTGGCTAACAGACGATACATCACCTAACTGATGCCAATAAAAGATTTCGCTGGCGAGCAAAAGCGGGCTTTCCTCCGTGCGTAGATTTGCTCACAGTACCGCCGTGGATATCAATGTTCTCACCAGCCAATGGGAAGGTCACCGACTACTCGATACAGGCGACGGCTTGAAACTCGAAGAAATCGGCGGCGTCCGTATGATTCGCAGCGAGCCCAAAGCTTGGTGGAAACAAGCATTACCAAAATCTGAGTGGTCTAAAGCCGTTGCCATTCACGAAGAAGGCGGTCGCGAAGGTCATTGGAAATTAAATGGCAACTGTCCTCGCGACTGGGAAACAAAATTTGGTGAAATAAAACTCCAACTGCGTTTCATGGATAATTCCAAGCAGTTCGGAGTTTTCGCAGAACAATCTCCCCACTGGAAGTGGTTGGCCGAACAAAAATCCACCAGCAATCCACGTCCGCGCTTACTTAATTTATTTGGTTACACTGGAGCCGCCTCACTCATCGCCGCCAAAGCGGGATGGAACGTCACTCACGTTGATGCTTCCAAACCTGCTGTCGCGTGGGGTCGACGCAATCAAGAGGCTTCGAAAATGACTGAAGAGCCGATTCGCTGGATCATTGAAGATGCTCCGACGTTCGTGAAACGTGAAATCAAACGCGGCAATCAATACGAAGCGATTTTAATGGATCCGCCTGCTTTTGGTCGCGGTCCCACCGGCGAGTTTTGGAAAGTTGAACGCGATTTAGCTCCCCTCCTTCGCTCATGTCGTGAACTTTTATCTCCACAGGCAAAATTTATCATTCTCACAGTCTATACCATCGATGCATCGTCCATCTTGTGTCATAACCTCTTGGAAGAATCCACCCAAGGGTTAGGCGGAAAAATCGATATCGGTGAACTTGCCTTGAAACAAGAAGGTAACGGCCGATTGTTGCC
>CAIOLH010000024.1 GCA_903859115.1 uncultured Opitutia bacterium
CGCCGGGTCGAAATTCTTTCATCGCAGGTCGACGTGTTAGTCGAGAGTCTCGAACAGCAATCGAAATGAGTTTAGTCATTCCTCGCCGCCGTCGTAACGAAATCAATGTCATCCCATTGATCGATGTGATGGTAGTTTTAGTATTTTTCTTATTATTAGCTGGACGCTTTGAAGAGGCTCGCACGCTTTCCATTATCCCACCCGCCGCTGATGCTGGTGGAACGAGTAGCACCGCCGCTTCGATGGTGATTGGGGTGGATCGTGAGGGAAAAATTTACCTCGAGGGTAAAGAAATTGCCCAAACGAATTTGAATAAAGCCCTTGCCGATAAGGCCAAGTTAAGCCCCGAAGCCGAAGTTTTAATCGTCGCGGATGAGCGTTCGCTCACGGGTACAGCGGTGGGAGTTTTGGATTCAGTCGTCAAAGCAGGGCTGCGTCCCCGCCTATTAACGAGACCGACTAAGTAAAATTAAACTATCCGCTTGAGACTCTGCCCAAGTCCGCTGAGAGTTATTTAATGAGCGCCGACAAAAAAAATGGCAGTGCCAATGGGAAAGAAGGTTTTGAAGCTGACCTAGCCAAACTCGAGAAATTAGTTGAGTCGCTCGAGGCTGGCACCGTCTCGCTCGATGAATTAGTCACGAAGTATGAAGAGGGCATGCGCTTACTCAAAGCCTGCCAAACGAGTTTACAGGCCGCCGAACTTCGCATCGAACAACTGAGCAAGAAATCTTCGGACGAATAAAAATTAACTGCATGGCACTTCTGCCCAATATTAATGGTCCGACGGACGTTAAAGCTTTAGCGGCAGATGAGCTTCCTGTGCTCGCGAAAGAAATTCGCGAACGGATCATTCAAGTGACGGCGCGTAATGGTGGTCACGTGGGACCGAATCTCGGAGTAGTTGAACTGACCATCGCACTGCACCGCGTTTTTAATTCTCCTTCAGATAAATTCGTCTTCGACGTCGCTCACCAGGGCTACGTCCACAAATTACTCACGGGAAGAAATAAATCAGACTTTGATGGCATCCGCCAGACGGGTGGCTTGAGCGGATTTCTTAATCGCGACGAGAGTTTACACGATGCTTTCGGTGCCGGTCACGCTGGCACCGCTTTTTCTGCGGCCGTTGGATTGGCCAACGCACGTGATCGCTTAAATGAAGATTCTCACGTGGTTGCTTTAATTGGCGATGCGGCACTGACCTGTGGAGTGACGATGGAAGCCCTTAATAATGCGGCTACATCCACGAAGCGTTTGGTCATTATTTTAAATGATAATGAATGGTCGATTGATAAAAACGTTGGCGCGTTGTCCAAAATGCTCAGCCGCTTAATCGTTTCGCGTCCTTACAATAACTCCCAGAAGAGTATCAAAAATTTCTTAAATAAAACTCGCGCGGGCACAAAGTTTTTAGATTTTGGCCGCACCTTAAAACGTGAAATCAAAGACTTATTTACCCGAAGTTCTTCCGTCTTTGAACACTACGGCGTTCGATACGTGGGTCCGATTGATGGTCATGATTTAAATGCACTAGAACGTTATCTCACTTTCTGTAGAGACGCTAAAGGTCCGATTATTTTACACGTGCGCACCGAGAAGGGTCGGGGACTGTCCGCCGCCCTCAAGAATCCCGAAAAATTTCACGGGACATCATCATTCGATCCTGAAACGGGTGATAGTTTAAGTACGGGTAAGCCAGGCGCGCCGAAAGCGTGGCAGGATGTCTTCGGCTCTTTGTTAGTCCGTGAAGCTAAAGCAAATCCACACGTGGTGGGAATCACTGCAGCCATGCCTTCGGGTACTGGACTTAATCAATTAAAACAGGAATGTCCGAATCAATACCACGATGTTGGAATCGCTGAAGAACACGCCGCACTTTTTGCTGCCGGTTTAGCCGCGAGAAATCTTCGTCCGGTCGCCGCTATTTATTCCACCTTTTTACAACGCGCTTATGATATGGTGATTCACGATATCGCCTTACAAAGACTGCCGGTGACTATTTGTATGGATCGTGCCGGTGTTTCGCCGAGCGATGGACCGACCCACCACGGACTTTTCGATATCGCATACTTACGTTGCGTGCCTGGTGTGACGATTATGCAGCCTAAAGATGAAGATGAGTTATCGGATATGTTACATACTTCCATTCGCTCGGGTCAGCCGATGTTCATTCGCTTTCCACGCGGGCCTGCCATGGGTGTCGCGATTAAATCTCGCCCCGCAATTATTTCCTTAGGCAAGGCCGAGGTGATTCAAGAGGGAAGAGATATCCAAATTTGGGCACTGGGTTCGATGGTTCCCGATGCGCACGCCTTAGCAGAAAAACTTTCCAAAGATGGACATTCAGTCGGCGTAGTGAATGCGCGTTTCGCCAAACCGATCGATTCAGATTTATTAATTAGCCAAGCCGCCACCGCAAAAATAATTATTACGATGGAAGACGGCGTAGTGACGGGTGGATTTGGTTCCGCGGTTTTAGAATGCTTAGCTGAGTCGAATTCCTCGGCACGCGTGGTGCGCATCGGCTGGCCCGATGCTTTTGTCGGTCACGCTACCGATGTTAAAACTTTGCGTGCGCAGAACGGATTATCATCCGAACAAATTTACGCACGGGTTAACGAAGTACTTAATTTAACTTAACGGCCGCGCCCATCCCGTGGGCGTGATTGTTGATCGCGATTGGGCTTAGGCGCGCCCGACTTTGGATTGTAGAGGCGGAAATCGACCTGACGTTTAAAGCGATCCACGCGGTCAACAATGACTTCAATTTTTGATCCCGCAGCGAAAAGTTTACCGGTGCGAC
>CAIOLH010000025.1 GCA_903859115.1 uncultured Opitutia bacterium
ACAAGGTATGCTTCAAAATGGACAATGAAGCCGAGGCGCAAAGTTTGGGTTTACTCCCTTTTACCGACAAAAGCTTGATGTTGCATGGAGTAACCGACGGCCTTTTTTTGACCCTTCGCGACGATCTTGACAAAGACAAAGTTCATGTGGACTATCTGAAGTTTTTTTACATGGATAAAGAATTAGATGTAGAAGTAATTTACGTTCACCATACGCGCATGTTTAAAGTGCAACAGTCCAAGCAGCAGGATAGCCCGTCAAAGGTTAGCTCTTCAAAGGTTGGAACCAGAACCAGCATGCGACTGGAAGTGAAAGCGTTGGCATCTTCCAGCCCTCTCGACACCAGTGCATTGGCTTCCCCTCCCCCTGTCGACACCAGTGCATTGGCACCCCCTCCCCCTCTCGACACCACCAGGACGACGACGGGAGTCAAATCTATACTTGCTGATTCTGCTGATTTGCACGAGCGGAGATCGGGTAGGCGTCTCAATTTTGAGGATTGTCGTATAATAGCAGCTCACGTGGATATTGCAAGCTACTTTGTAAACGACGACACCGCCCCTGATTCCCTCCGCGCCCGCTGCGTGGATTGGTTCAGGACAATAGACTGCTTTTTGTCAGATGTTATGCAGGATCTGAACGCCTTCCCACAGTATCGTCAGACCTTAGACGCTCACGCTCACATGCAGGGGCTTCTTTGTAGTAATGTAGGCTACGAGTCTTGCGCTGGCATGACTGAGGACAGTGCCAACGGTGATGAGAATGTCTCGTTGGAGTCTGACAGTGTGGATGACCATATGGAGACGCTGAATAAAATCAATCGGGATATCAAGACTGCCGAAGCGTTACTTGATCAGAAATCTATGGATGAAATATCCATACGGACGGAATGCGATCAGCTCCAGTGTAATTTAAACGCATACGATGCTGATTTCTTTAGAGCGTGTGCGGAATCGTACGTAAACTTCGTGGTGAGCCTTGAATCTCCTCAAGATTATGTAACTTTTAACCGTGCGGCTAGCAAGTTTATCGCGATCAGCGATACTACCCACCACTATGATAGTGATGAGGACGCCAAAGCAGAAGCATGGGAAATAATCAATACAGCACATTTTAAGTTGCAAGCTGATCATGAAAGCGACTCCAAAAAATTTCGCGAGCAAAGCGCTTGCTTGGTCACATTACAGACAGAGATCGCAACGCTCAACCAGGAACTGACGGCATTAAAAGAGCAGATAATTGAGGTAAGAAAATTAATCATTATTTTCAAATGTATGATATAGTACGTAATTATATATAATTCATATTCTCATCAACAGATCAACAAGCAACGGCAAGCAGATACTGATTTAGCAACCCTGACAAAGCTTGACGTAAGTTAGCGTATGCATGCAAAATAGTACATCGTATGTTCACGCACCCATCTCACTCGACCACTGCTACTCCTAATCGCATTATACAAGTTTGATAAGAGCGAAGCGACTCGGAACCTCGAGGATGCCGTGCGAGCTTTCAATGATGCCACAATCCAGCTTACTGCCGCGGGAGAGGAAGTTACTCGAATGGAAATTCTTCAAAAAGCAAATGTTGCAAGCTATTTACAATTCAAGCCCACCTTGGGGGTGGAAGACTTCGACTTCGCCGAGAGAAAAACAGAACTTCATGACAAATTGAAGAAAGAAGCTGTCGAGCTTAAAGCTGTAAAGACCAAACACGAACAGTGCCAGCTCGATCAGAGAAACGCGGAAGCGAATGTCACAAGGTTACACGAGCAAATCACGAACATTGACACCCAAATCGCCACCATTGCCAATCGTGCCGAAAATGTTAAGACGTAGTCGCATCAACGCTGTATTAATGTATACATAATTCTCCTCCATGACTCTAATACGTTAAATTAAGTATTTGAAACACCAATCTTTAACTGTGCATCACTATGACGGTTTGGTAGATTTAACGATGTAGATCTCTCAAGAATCATCTCATCGTATCCAATAGTCCTGTTAAAACCGTCTAACAGCATATAAGTACAGATCTGTCGAGTTGAGTGAGTCTTGAGTCGAGTCGAGAAATCGTCTGCTGACCCAACAATAGCAGAAGCAAGTAGGCAATGACTGTGACTGATGACTGTGACAGCTAGCTACGATTAAGATTAAGATCTAGCGAAGAAAAGTATAAATTATATTATCGATCACAAGCTTTTTCTATTCAGCAATCCGCCAAAATTTAGACATATAATAGCCGAATAGTAGCTGACGGATAAATATTCATTGTCAAAAAAGCAGGAGGATCATTTATAGCCGTTACAAAATTACCATGTGATAACCCTTAACCCAGCGCGTGGAGGGTTCGAGAAATCTAGGTAGATCACAAAAAAGACGATTTGTCAAACCTCAAAAGTTGACCTAAGTAACGTAAAGTTGACATAAGTAACGTAAAGTTGACATAAGCAACGTAAAGTTAGCTAAGTATCGTAAAATTACCTACGCAAAATTGAAACGCTACAGTAATAATGTTAAGTCATAAATGGAAACAAAAAAAGTTAAAGCCTTTGTATAAATTTAAAGGCAGAAGCGACGATTCTGTTTATGTTGAACATGACGGTGATGGAGAGAGCGATGAAATTAAATCTGATTTTATACAGTATACGGATGATTATGGTCTCAATCCTGACACTGCAACAGTTCTGCGTGTAGTCTACGGTATTGACATAGGTTGTTCTACAGATAAAATATATGACAACGATTCGATTAAAATCCGGTGCGGCGGTGTTGGGAAATTTGGTGACAATGACGAGGACAGCAACAAAGAGAAAGAAGACGCGGAATCTGATTATCGCATACATACATTAAAGCGTTTGCCTGATGCGATTGTCGAAAGAAATGATCAAGATGACGACTCCTTTGTTCCCTCCCCCGATAACCATGAAGAAGATGATGACTCCTTTGTTCCCTCCTCCGATAACCATGACGATAACCATGAAGAAGATGATCACTCCTTTGTTCCCTCCTCCGATAACCATGAAGAAGATGACGACTCCTTTGTTCCCTCCCCCGATAACCATGAAGAAGATGATGACTCCTTTGTTCCCTCCTCCGATAACCATGAAGAAGATGATTCCACAGATGAGGACCGTAAATCCTGCACGATGCATTTTACCAAAGGTTCTGATTACGTCGACGAAGCATGTGTTGGCCGTTTATTGCCTTCTTTGCCCGAAGTAGAACTACAGGAGACGAGAAAAAAATTACAAAAAAGGATCACCAAAGCTCTCAACCGTGAAGGTTTAAGCCGATATTTACAAAGTATGTTGGCTGGTGCGATGTCAATGAAAAATGCGAAAGCAGTCCTTGTAAAAGTTGTCCGGTTCCTCGTGTGGACGTATTTTCAAGGATACAGTCGGGGCCATAGTTCAAATGCGTTTACATGGTTCAAGAACATGATCATTCACAAATATACTAAGCTAGGGGAGTATTGTACTTACTTGGAAAAAGTGAAAGAATTTGAGCCCACAACAATCAAAAATGATTTGGGCGCCTTGAGTAAATGTGCAAAATGGGCAATACTTTTTACGAAGACGGCAGATCCTAAAATAACCCAAGCGCATCTAGCTGGGTTTATAGAAGTCATCACATCATTCCAGAAATTCTATTCGAAGGTGAATCGCAAAAAAAGAAGCTATAAGACCATGGAGAGTGAGGTTTACCTCAGCAAAATGCCCGCAGGGGGGCTACCACAGCTTCAGGAGACATTCGCAGCGGAAATCACATGGTTGCAATCGCTAGTCAAACTTGCACATGATTACCAGAGAACGCAACCTGGGCAGCCGTATTATCCAATGGCAGCGACGGAGTACAGTAGATTAACGTCTGCTATGTATGCTGCGCTGTATGCCTTTGCACCCAACGGTCGAGTAAGCGGCATCGAAGATTTGAAAGAGGTTCAATATAAACAACTCGTTGAAGAAGGCCACGTACACTCATCAAAGTTCAAGACGAATTCCACTTATGGCTACCAGCCTGTCATTTTGAATAAGATCTCATATTTCTTCGTCAAAACATATTGGGATTTTTTCCGCCCCGTGGCCATGATAAATTCGGATTCCACTCCCCAAACGCCTCTGCAGCGTTCATTGTGGTTGACATTTGATGGGAAGCCAGAAAGAATTGGAGCACGTGTAACTCAATACTTCAAGCGAACGCTAGGGATGCATATCACGACGACTGCAATACGTAGCTTGGTTGAGACAACGACAGAGAAGTTGAAAAAGACTGGTGCGATTTCCGAGTCCCAGAGGGATTCAGTGTCCAACATAAATGGCCATTCAAGTCAGGTTACAAGAGACTTTTACCTCATGATGGACCGCAATGCCGACGTCTGCAGTGCACGCGAGGCCCTCGACACTATTATGCCGTTAAGTACGCAACTCAATGGAATGATGAATTCTTCTCCCACGCCTGCAAATGAAAGCATTCATCGGTTCGAGTCACCTCCAACATGGACTGGCCACACTCAAGACATTCTCCGCGTTGCCGACTGGGGAACTGGACATCCTGACTACGAGAAGTATACGGCTAAGGAAAATACCGCAGTAAAACGGGCGCGATGGACGCAGCAAGAACTGAAGTACATAGCTGATTATTGTAAAAAGAAACTGAAAGCCAATCCCGAAGCCAATTCAGTTATTGTTAAGTGTTGCTTCCAACACATCCAACGTGATCCTGATGCACTTCCTATTTTTCATCGAAACCATGTCCTCGACAGTTGCCGCTTACGCACCGGATACCGCACAGCAATTGAAAAAGGATTGCTTGACAAAGAGTACATTTAGTGAAATACGCGTTAGATACAGTTTAGTGATCGGCGTTTTAAATGATCATACAGCATGATTAGGTTGACTTGATTTGCATGTAATTTTAAATAGATTTGATTAATAATACTGTGAAATCATTTTAAAATCAACTCAGAATAAAAAACTTATGTGACACATTGACGATATAGCACATGAATTGAAAAATAAGCGAAGGCATACCTCTGATATTCTGACGACGATACAACGATAGTAAGATAGCCTCAAGTTAACATCCTCTCCTCTCAACAATAAGCAGGCAACGATAGTTCGACGATAGCAATACAATACGACGATACGACGATACGACGATACGACGATACGACGATACGACGATACGATGATACGACGATACGATGATGTATTGAGTAGGCGATGGCGAGTGGAACTTTAGTATGGCCTGACATTTCGCATCAATAATTTTATCTCGAGGTTAGTTCAGTTTCAAGCAGACTGTGACCGCAGTCCCAACTACCTCATGCCTTGCGGCTGACGAATTAACGGTTCGCCTCGAGATTGAAATTATTAATTTAAAATGTGAGAGCAAATTTGGAGGGAGGTTGATGACGCGACGATTCAAGTAGGTGTCCGAGCGAGCTGATGAGGCCCAAGGCTAAGAGCGAGTAGGCTTGGAAAATGACTTGGGCTTTTGTTGGGCGTAAAAGCTAGCCGTTGTGAATGAGGGTTTGGTGGTGTGGAGTCGAGCGTCAATCCGCATCACAGCACAAGTATAATAACCGATACGATGATACGACGATACGATGATACGACGATACGACGATACGAAGAAACGAAGAGAACGACGACGAGACCGACGAAGATGACAATGCAGAAACTGAGAAACCTAAGCAGCAGGGTGGGGAGGCGGATAGATACTCGGGTCCTGTCGGCGCAGCGGACGGAAGCTCGGGCGAAAAAGCGACCATTTGGGCAAAGGACGGAGAGGCA
>CAIOLH010000026.1 GCA_903859115.1 uncultured Opitutia bacterium
AACTCAGCGCTGTGCGCCTAAATTACTTACGCAGGTTGAGTTTAACGATGAGGGCGTTATAACGGTCCAGATCGCTCGACTTTAAATAATTGAGCAACTTACGACGGCGGTTGGTCAGCGTGATGAGACCGCGGCGTGAGTGGAAGTCCTTGCGGTGATCGCGCAAGTGCTCGGTGAGGTGGTTAATGCGACCAGAGATGAGTGCGACTTGGACTTCAGGTGAGCCTGTGTCTTTAGCACCCTGCTGGTTGCTTTTGATGATTTCCGACTTGTTGATTGCCATGTGTGTGGTGAGTTTTGGTTTTGTTTTTTTTTGACCGACTTGGGAGAAATTCCCGAGGACCCGCCGTTTGGCCGGTACCTCCGTCTGGAAAGAGCTTTCGCTCTCCGGCCAGCGTGAGAAGGGCTCCGCCCCTCTCCCTAACGAAGTTAAGCCTAATGTGGTGACAGGTTGGACTTAACTATGCAAGCCGTATTTGGGCGGTAATTACGACCAAGTGGGTGTAAAATTAGCCTAAAACTGGGGCATCGTCGAAGATTAGCCCGTTGACTCTCCCTGCGACCCCTTTGAAATCGGCTTATGGATAATGGCGACAAACCTAGTTTAACGAGTGCCGAGCGTAGCAAGTTGCGCGGGCTGGCTCAAACCTTGGACCCTAAAGTCTTTGTCGGAAAATTAGGCGTTAATGACGGTATCGCCAAACTTCTGGATGATGCCTTTAAAAATGCCGATCTCGTTAAAGTGCGTTTTAATTCCGAGCGTGATGTCATGGAAGAACAAGCTCAGTCCCTCGCACGTCTCACTCACAGTGAAGTCATCGGTTCCGTCGGTCGTACCGCTACATTTTTTAAATTAGGTAAAAGCGAAGAATAAAATGGACGCTGCGTTTTTCCAGAAGCAGTTCGATGACTTAACCCAAGAAGCAGAAAAGGCTCTGCGTTCGCTTACACCTTCCGCCGCGACATCACCCACACGTTTACATGAGGCGATGCGTTACTCGCTCGAAGCCGGCGGTAAACGATTGCGCCCAGTATTATGTTTAGCCGCTGCTAAAGCATTTCGCGCTGATGCTGATGCACGCCACGCAGCAACGGCGATTGAATGTATTCATACGTATTCCCTCATCCATGATGACTTGCCGTGCATGGATAATTCGGACTTACGTCGCGGAAGACCTTCTTGCCATAAGGCATTCGACGAGGCCACTGCCCTGCTCGCCGGTGATGCCTTAATCCCTTTAGCATTCAAACTTCTCACGCAAGGTTACTCGGATAATCCAACCCTCGTTCAAGAACTCGTAGGCGAACTGGCTGACGCTTCTGGGTCAACCTTACTCGTCGGTGGTCAAGCCGAGGACATGAATACGAGCGATAAAAAAAATCAGGCCGAGCGACTCGAATTTATTTTACGCGGAAAAACAGCAGCGATGTTGAGCGTATCATTAACGATGGGTGCTCGCATTGGCGGCGCTTCAGCTAAAGAGATCGAACATTTCAGATTGGCCGGTCAACAAGCCGGCATCGCCTTCCAACTGGTCGACGATTTATTAGACGCCCACGGAACTACGGCTAGTTTAGGCAAGCCCGTAGGTGCTGATAAAGATAACGAGAAGTTAACTTTCGCTAATCTTAACGGTGTCGAAGCGACCCGTGCACGCATTAAGCAACTGACTGATGGTGCCGCAGAAAACCTGAGCGCCTGTGAAGCAAATACAGATTTCCTCTGTATGCTCATCACGCAGATGGCTTCACGCCAAAGTTAATCGTCTAGACGTCGACCAGAGGACGGTAACTGATCTGGCAAGAACGCGTAGTAAGTTCCAATCCATAATCTCCAGGCGAATCCGTGGATGAAAAATGGAACGACGAGAGCTGCGATAACGGCGACTTGAATTGCGTGGTCGGTTGAAATCCAATTTCGATTCAGACACAGCAAAAGTATCGGCAAGACGCCGAATGAAATCAGCCCGTAGTTCCAGACAATTGAACCGAGGAAAAAACCTTCCTTACGTCGCAGTGTCATTCCGCAACCCGCACATTGCATCGGTGTGTTAAACAACTTTTTCCAAAGGGCGACACCGGGCGGGTTAATATCTTGATTACAATCGGGACAATGACCGCGGGCGGATCGCCAAAAGATATCGGGTCGAAATGCCATACCACAACCTTACCAGTTAAAGTATTATTGTAAAGAAAAGGGCCGACTCTCTTAGGAAAGTCGGCCCTTTAAGTGATGATTCAGACTGATTACTCAGCTGCGGTTTCGCCTACGGTGTAACGCGTGAAGCGAACAACTGAAACCTCTTCTCCGATTTTCTTGGAGAGTTCGGCTAACAATTCTAAAACTTTCTTATCTGGATCACGGAAGTAGGACTGCTCGAGTAAGCAGACTTCGGCGAAGTACTTATCAACGCGGCCGGAGATAATTTTCTCAATGTTTGATAATTGAGATTTCTTACGACCTTCAGCAGCAATGAGTTGTTTTTCAGCAACACCGATGCGCTTGGTTAATTCAGCAATGGCATCGGCATTGTTCGCAGTGGTTTGTTCAGCGAGTTGACCCTTATAGTCTTCGATGACGCGCTTCACTTCTTCGATCGCTTTATCCGCTTCGGATTTAGTGAATTCGAGAGCGATTTCTTTTTCTTTCGCAACGACTTCAGGAGAGACATCTTCACGACGAACGAAACGTCCGTTATTCGCGACTACTTGCATCGCCATTTGACGGGCGAATTCAGCCACATCGGCGTGGGAAGCACCTGCTGGTGATTTAGTGGAAAGCTCAAGGAGAACCGCGATTTTAGCACCCGTGTGAACGTAGGCAGAAACGCGTCCAGAACCTGAAGCTGGGAATTTTAAAACACGTGAGACCTTTAAGTTTTCGCCAATCTTGGTGACTTGATCGTTTAAGAAATCATTCACTTTGCGGCTGGGGTCAGCGTGGTAAGGTTGATCGAGGAAATTATCGACGCCGTTCTTAATCGCTTGGCCGACTAAGTCTTTAGCGAGCGCGATAAAGTTTTCGTTCTTCGCCACGAAGTCGGTTTCACAATTCAATTCGAGTAAAGTGGCTGATTTACCATCAGCGTCTACTTGAACCGCGAGAATACCTTCGCTGGCCTTGCGATCAGCTTTCTTGTTACGAGTGGCGATACCCTTGATGCGCAAGATTTCGACTGCCTTCTCCATGTCGCCGTTGGCTTCAGTGAGGGCTTTCTTGCAATCCATGAGGCCAGCGCCGGTGCGCTGACGCAGATCATTTACAGTCTGTGCAGTAATTGCGGACATAATTGTATTTAGTTACTTGGAGGACTTACGGAGACGTGGGGCTTTGCTTTTGGCAGCGCCATCCACTTCTTCTTCAACACCGTTGCTCGCTTCCATGAGTTCTTTGGAAATAGTCACTTCAGGTTGAACGGATTCACCGTTTTCGGAACGGCTGATAGGCGATACA
>CAIOLH010000027.1 GCA_903859115.1 uncultured Opitutia bacterium
AAGATGCTGACTTTTCGCACAAAACTTTTGGTGAACGTTATAAAGCCGACTTAGCTAATTTCCAAGGCGCTCGAGTTTCAATAAAAGCATTCATGGCGCTCACAAATACCCAGAGCGATTCAAGTGCGTGGCTTATTTGATAAGTCGCAAAGGAATCAAAATATTTTTTGTGTGTGACTGCCCACAAATCACGTAGCGATTTCTCTAAGTCTTCATCGGCGCTCGGAGCAGGAATACTCCCAGCATAATTTCGACCCACCATGTTGAGAAGGCGATTCACTAAGTTACCGAGATTATTAGCTAGATCGGCCTTATAGCGTTCACCGAAAGTTTTGTGTGAAAAGTCCGCATCTTGTCCGACAACCATCTCGCGACTTAAATAATAGCGAAAGGCGTCAGCACCGTGAGATTGGATTAAATTTAAGGTGTCATTGGCATTACCATCACTCTTGGAGGCCTTCTTGTTGTCCACCGTCCACCATCCGTGCACGAGGAGTTGCTTGGGTGGATCAATATTCAGTGCCTTCAGCATACAGGGCCAATAAACTGCATGTGGAGGGGATAAAATGTCTTTACCGATAACATGAACATCCGCCGGCCAAAGATTTTTATCCGCTACTGCTGAATAATAATTAGTCAGGGCATCAAACCAAACGTAGGTAACGAAATTATTATCGAAGGGTAGTTCAATTCCCCAGGTGAGACGAGACTTCGGACGTGAAATACATAAATCATTTAAAGGCTCTTTTAGAAATTCAAGAACCTGCTTAGCACGGAAAGACGGATTGATGAAGTCGGGATGACTTTTAATATGCTCAATCAACCAAGGTTGGTACTGTGATAACTTAAAGTAATAATTTTCTTCAGTAGTTTGCGTTACCTCGCCGTAAATTTCCGGCCATTTACCATCCACGTCGCGATCCTTGTCGGTTAAAAACTGTTCCTGACGAGTGGAATACCAGTCGGTCTTTTTACCTAAATAAATCAAACCTTGGTCGTAGAGTTTTTGGAGAAAACTTTGAACCACTAACTTGTGGCGAGGTTCGGTGGTACGAATGTAATCATCGTTAGAAACATTCAACGACTTGAGCATCGCTTTAAAGATTTCGGCGATTTCATCGACAAACACCTGAGGGTTCACTTCGCGCTTCTGCGCCGTCTGTTGAACCTTTTGGCCGTGTTCATCGAGTCCGGTGAGAAAGTGCACTTGGTGTCCCGACATTCTTTGGTGGCGGGAAATAACATCAGCTAACACCTTCTCGTAGGCATGCCCAAGGTGAGGAGCACCATTAGCATAATCAATCGCAGTAGTGATGTAAAAGGGACGCGTCATGAGACAAAGGGATAGTTAGTAGGCTTGGACGGAACTGACAATCATGGAAACCCGCTCAGGCGACAATGACCTACCTAAGGCTAGAAAACGTTTACAGACGGACAATATCCGGCTGCAGCACGACTTCAAAATTATACCAATACCTGGACGAAGACTCAGCGTTTTATCGCGCTCCAAGATTTGATAATAATGAATTTTTCCAAAAAGACTCTTATGTTTAGGATCTTCGCTGACGACTTTAGTTTCCAGCCATTCACCGTGAAAATCATCACGTAAAATTTCGCAACGATGAGATTCTTGTCCAAGCATCAATGCACCCGCAGAGACCATGCGAGAATGGAGGGCAGCGATAGGTAGAACGAAGCGGAAATTTTCTAAAACGAGGGCAACTTTCGGCGTTAAGGTGAAGCGACCAGTCATTTTTCCACCGGTAAATTCCCAGTCCACTTTCATGGAAGCTAGACCACTAGAAAGTTTTTCGGTATGATCAATCAAGTCAGGCTGATCATATCTAAAGTGATAAGTTCCCGACTTGGTACCCATAACGACTTGCATGTTCTTACCGTAGAATGATGGCGTGTATATTTTTCCGCCAATAGTGTATTCAGGGAGAAAAGGACTGGTGTAAAAATTACTTGGCCAATCGAACACGCCAGGCATGTGAGGAAACGAGAGGGAATCACAGAACTTATGCGAACCTTGGGAAACAATTGGAATCAGGATATTCAAACCCGAATCAACATCGGAGTAAGATAATAAACCCTGTTCTTTACGTGGGCTTTTATCGAAAGAATAGAAGCGACAAACTAAACCTTTGTTCGCTTGAACAACGTTCATGCTACCACCGATTGTTTTAGCCAATCGTGACCATTGCGAAAGATAGCGCGCCGCATCGAAATTCGCCATACGCGTTGTGTGACCTGGAATCGTGTCGCGTTCACCATCGCGAATCACAACAGAACCATGTTCCATGTCGAAGAACGTGGTGAAGAAATGGGTGTAGAGTCGACGAACTAAGTCGCGGGCGATGGGTTCTTTATCTGAAGAAATTAAACGGTCACGTAAAGCTTGTAGAATGAGTGTAACGCAATGCATTTGAGCATAAGCACCGATACCGCGTCCATACGACCAACCCAAACCATCTTCACGCACGGTTTCTAAGATAATGCGTAAATATTTTTCAGCGACGGTGCGCAGCTTAGGCAATTTAGCATCTCGAACTTGGCTATTGGCATGGAGCTGTAATGACTGACGAATAAAGACGAGTGCTACGACGCCATAGAGATCAAAAGTACCGCCGAAGTTATCCGCGTTCGCTTGTTTCGAAGCGTCATCATGAAATCCGCCTGTCGAGGCTGCACCGATGCGTTCAATAAAACGATCCACTAAGGCACCGGTCTCATCTTTTTTGGATAGTCCAAAAGAAAATCTACAAACGGCTTTAGCGATATCGAAAGCTTGCACGTGGTCGTAGTGATCGTTCGTAATTGCAAGACGTTCATCGATCAACTTTCTGATTTCTGGGCTTAAGATTTCCCAAACTGGATTGCGCTCACGTGTGGAACCAAAAGCGAGAAGTCCTAAACAGGCGAAGGCCATACCATTGTCAGACCCTTGGGAGAGCTTAACTTGGGCGGTAATCGTTCGGGCAACTAGTTCGGGAATGCTTTGGCGCTCGAATACGAGGTCACCAGTAGCGCGAAAATACTCACCTAGAGCGAGGGCAACGTGACCTGGCTCGTCAGCACGACTAGTCTCACCAGCAACGGGCTGTATAGACCCGTCCGGCGTAATCGAACTGAGGTTAATTTTCAGAAGAGCCCTAGTTTGATCTAGGCACTGACTTGAGAAATTCTGCATGCGGAATAGTCTGAATTGATGACTAGCACCTGAGTGTC
>CAIOLH010000028.1 GCA_903859115.1 uncultured Opitutia bacterium
CGACTTTTTAGCGAATGTGATTAAAGCGTCAAAGGACGATTTAGTCACTCTGCAGAACTGGTGGAAATAATTTTTAACCTTGTTTGCTCTTTATCCTGCCAGCATTTAAATCCCTAATCAGTCACCCCCTAAATTTATGTTAAGATTTTCACTCTTATTTTTAGCAGCGACCGCGTCGTGTGCGGATTTTAAATTTTATGAACCGAAGGAGGGTGGTGATGTTGCCCTCAATCTTTTCCAGGTACCTGAAGGAATGGAACTTACTTTGTGGGCACGTTCTCCGATGCTCGCGAACCCCACGAATTTTGATATCGATGCACAAGGGCGTGTTTGGGTGACGGAAGGTGTAAATTATCGTCAATACAATGTCGGCGGTAAACGTCGCCCCGAAGGTGACCGTGTGGTGGTCTTGAGTGATACTAAAGGAACTGGTCGGGCTGATACGGTGCAAACTTTCGTGCAAGACCCCAGCTGGTCTTCACCCCTCGGCATTGCGGTGCTCGACAACGTCATCATCGTTTCACATGCGCCGGACTTAATTAAATTCACCGATGTCAACCGCGATGGAAAATTTGATCCGGCTGTCGATAAGCGAGAAGTTTTACTCGCGGGCTTTGGCGGACAAGATCACGACCACTCGCTCCACGCGGTAGTCGCTGGGCCCGATGGTAAACTTTATCTTAATTTAGGAAATTGTGGCGGAGTCTTTACCGACAAATCCAATAAAACTTTTCGTATCTCTAGTAATTACGACGATCAACGCGGTGCGAAATGGCCATTTGATCGGACAAAGTCTCAGGGTCAAAAAAGCGATGACGGGTTTGTTTGGATTGCAGGTGCCTCCGCCCGCATGAATGACGACGGCAGCAACGTTGAAGTCATTGGTAATGGATACCGTAATAGCTTTGAGCACTTCCCAACTTCCTTCGGCGATTTATTCCAGGGCGATAACGACGACTCCATGAGTTGTCGCACTTCTTACGTTTTAGAATACGCGAGTGCTGGCTTTACGACATCCACTGGACAAAGTTTCCGCTCGGTCCGTCGTGGACCTGCCCAGTCATTTGCACGCGCTCATTGGCGCCAAGACGATCCTGACACCTTTGATGTAGGCGATATTTATGGTTCGGGCTCTCCCTCGGGTATGGTGGTTTATGAAAACGGTGCGCTCGATGAAAAATGGAACGGCACGCTGCTCAGTTGTGAATCTTCCCGTAACACCATTTTGGCCTATAAGATTCAGCCCCAAAAGGCTGGTTTCAAATTAGATGCCGAGTCACGTTTGGAGTGGGTGACTTCCAATGCGGAAAAAGAATACTACGGTGTAGATTTCAATAAGCCTAAAAAAGATACCACTGCGAAAGAAAAAGTTTTATTCCGTCCTTCCGATATTTGTGTGGGTCCGGACGGCGCGATTTACATTGCCGATTGGTACGACGCCCGTGTCGGTGGTCACCAAACGCTCGATGATCAATGCCTCGGTTCCATTTACCGTCTCGCTCCCAAAGGTTTTAAATCAGTCATTCCGAAAATTGATTTAACCACTCCTGAAGGTGCGGTCGAAGCCTTGCGTAATCCCGCCGTGAATGTCCGTCACCAAGCTTTTAAAGCGGTTCAATCTTTCAAAGAAAAATCCTTACCGGCGATTAAAGAACTTTTAAATGATAAGAACTCTTTTGTAGCAGCCCGTGCTATTTGGTTGCTCCCTTATTTAGGAGACGAAGGAGTAAAAAACTGCGAAGGATTATTAAAAGACCCGAATCCACAAAATCGTATCACTGCCTATCGTGCCTTACGTCGTGCCGGCGTGGATGTTTTAGGCTACGCTAAGATTTTAG
>CAIOLH010000029.1 GCA_903859115.1 uncultured Opitutia bacterium
GGTTATTTACTAGCCCGGGGAAGCGATAGGTATGCTCAATTCGAGGCTGTAAATCGGGGTCTAGCTCGTTTCCAGAGATCAAAAGGGCAATGTGACGGCCAGGGACACGAACGGGGGTTCCTAGGTCAATTTTGCGACCGATTTTACCAGTCAACGCGACCACACAGCATTTCTCTTTAACGAGTTTGAGTAATCCACCGAGGGCGGCGGCACGCATGACACGTACATGCTCCATGGCACCTTGGGCGAGAGTCCAGGTGTCAGAATTAAACGCTAGATTTTCGGTGCCAGATGAAAGCAGAAGTCTTTTGAGTCCGAACGCTGCCATGGAACGTGCGATGGCAGCTAAGTCAGCTGGGCGAGAAATGTGATCAGCGATCACTACCGTTTCGTGAGCTTCGCGCCATTCGGCGAAATCTGAGACACGGACGTGACCAGGCTCAGGGCGCATGGTGATGGCACAAACATCATCACAATCGGTTCCGGCGATATACGACATATCGGAAGCGGAACTGGTATGTAGTTTTACGCCGAGAGCTTCAAGGGGGATGATGTGACTCGAGAGACTCGGTACACATTTAGGCGAGGCGTGAATTTCACGCAAAGACTTAGGATGAAGTTCGATGCAGGCTAAAACGGCGGGGAGACCTCGCAGAATAACTCGATTAGGATTGGAGGTGTCGGTGCTCACAGGATTCGGCCTTCATCAAAATCAATCATGTCGGCAAAGGAAAGAACATCCGTGCGATGAAGTGAATTCATTTTGCGTTTAGCATCATTTAGGGCTTCTCGACCCATTTCACTCATCCCTTTTTGAACTAATTCGCGATTCCAGACATGAACGCGCAAGTCTTTGGGGAAAAGATTCAGTAAGCGTTCGTTTAAATCATTTTCATCTTTGGCATTTTTAACGCATTCGATGACTTGCTCAGGATCAACCGCTAGGTGCAGACACAAAAAGCGATCGAAGCCTTTACAGAAATTTCTTTGATACGACTTCGGTAATTCGCCTTTGAGGTGTTTGCGTATTTTACCAATGAAGCGTGGTAGGTGCAGTAGGCCAGTGGCTGGATGCGGAATATAGGCAGAGGGTAAATCGTAGCAGATTTCACCTGTTGCTTCACTAAATCCATTAGGTCTTGGAGTAGAAGAGTCGGTCATGGATTTTTATTTTCAATCAGTGGTTTGATGTCTTTAGCAATTTGCACGGCGGCATTAGCAAAATTTTCCGACTGAGCATTCACGAAGTCGATGGGATTTTCGGAACGTTTAGCTTTCCATTGTCCTTCTCCCTGACTCAGAGATTTTCCTTGGGCATCTTCGATACGGTAATGGAGTTGAAGGACGGTGGATTGTGCAGTGAGGTACATCGCTTCCACATCGATAAACAAGACTAAGTGGTTTTCGTTCGGTGTTTGCAGTTCGAAGGGTAGGCCGGTTTGTTTGGTGAGATTACGACCGATAATTTCACTGACTGCGCGATCCAATGACGCAATCCAGCGTTGTGAATCGTCAACTTTGATAACACGACTTTCATCAGCAATCACGAGGGTGGGACGACGCAAGCTAACAGGAATATTAGCCCTCGGAATATAAATAATCGGAGCTTTTTTTGTAGGTGTAGTTACCGGTGCCGAGAGTTGATGAAAAGTTACGGATTCACTCTTTTGATCAAAGGTAATGCAGCCAGTTACTAAACTCGATAGGCCAATTAGTAGGAATAATTTAAATTTA
>CAIOLH010000030.1 GCA_903859115.1 uncultured Opitutia bacterium
CGCTCATGGATGTGGTGGTGTGTTGGAAATTTTAGGGACAAAAAAAGCGGGCCCGAATGGACCCACCTCAATGAAAGGTGACTGTCTTATGTTTATTATAAAGAGGGCACCCAGTGTCAAGCGATGTTAAATCCCCTTTTTTGGCAACTTTTGAGGGGTGGACTGGTCTAGTTCCGCTTGCCCCAAGGTTCACTTGGGTTGAACTTATCTGTCTATGGCAGACGAAAAAGTAATTTTTACGATGACGGGCGTGACCAAGCATTTTGAAAAGAAACCCGTCTTTCGCGATATTTCACTTTCCTATTTTTGGGGGGCTAAGATTGGTGTGTTGGGTTTAAATGGCTCAGGAAAATCAACCTTACTAAAAATTATGGCGGGTGAGGATAAGGAATTTGACGGTGAAATTAATCGAGTCCCTGGATACACCGTCGGCTATCTCGCGCAGGAGCCTCGTCTCGCAGAAGATAAAACCGTCGCCGAAAATGTTAAAGAAGCGGTCACGGAGATGAAAAGCTTACTTGAAGAATACGATGATACTTTTGTGAAGGTGTCGGAAACCGATGACGCCAAAGAGCAGGAAAAAATCCTCGCGCGCCAAGCGGAGATCCAAGCGATTCTCGATACGCGTGGTGGCTGGGATTTAGATGCTCGCATCGAAATGGCTATGGAAGCGCTCCGCTGTCCACCTGCCGAAGCTATCGTGTCTAGTTTATCAGGCGGTGAAAAACGCCGCGTGGCCTTGTGTCGTTTATTATTAATGGAGCCCGATGTTTTGTTGCTCGATGAACCGACCAATCACCTTGATGCCGATACAGTCGCATGGCTTGAACGTCATTTAAAAAATTATAAAGGTACCGTGATTGCGATTACTCACGATCGATACTTTTTAGATAATGTGGCGGGCTGGATTTTAGAATTGGATCGTGGACGTGGCGTGCCTTGGAAGGGTAATTACTCATCCTGGCTTGAACAAAAACGCATTCGTCTCGCTGCTGAAGAAAAAACATCCAGTGCCCGTCAGCGCACGATGGAGAGAGAAAGAGAGTGGGCCGGTTCTTCGCCTAAAGCGCGTGTGGCCAAAAACAAAGCTCGCTTGCGAGCCTATGAACAGATGCTCACGCAGGACCAAGTGCAGATTGAGAAGAATGCTGAAATCTGGATTCCTCCTGGTCCGCGTCTAGGCGGAGCAGTTATTGAGGCAAAGGGTTTAATGAAATCCTACGGCGACCGAATCTTATTTGAAGATTTAAACTTCACTTTGCCCGCCAATGGCATTGTTGGAATCATCGGGCCTAATGGTGTAGGCAAAACGACACTCTTTCGATTAATCACCGGACAAGAAAAACCTGACCACGGAACAATCACCGTGGGTGATACGGTTAAATTAGCCCTCGTAGATCAAACGCGCGATGCTTTGCCTGCTGATAAACCATTGTGGGAAGCTATCTCCGACGGACAAGAGATGGTACACCTTGGAAAAATTTTAGTTCCTGCTCGCGCTTACGCTGCTCGTTTCGGTTTTACCGGCGATGTTCAACAACGAAAAGTCGGCTTAATGTCTGGCGGTGAACGTAATCGTATTCACTTAGCTCGCTTAATTAAATCGGGAGGTAACGTGATTTTACTCGATGAGCCTACTAATGATTTAGATGTAAACACTATCCGAGCTCTCGAGGATGCGCTTGAAGGTTTTGCTGGATGCGTCGTGGTTATTTCTCACGATCGCTGGTTCTTGGATCGTGTCGCTACACACATTTTAGCCTTTGAAGACGATGGAAAAGTCGTCTGGCACGAAGGTAATTATGGTGACTACTTGGAAGATCGTCGCCGCCGCCTGGGAGTTGATTCAGATACACCTCGTCGTCCTAAATATCGTCGTCTTACACGCTAGCGCGTTCAGACTTGGCTAAGCGCAACTGCCAGCTTTCTACCTGCGTAAACAGGTTCACCAAATCTTGGTCACTCATTCTCCAACTCCAGTTACCTTGGGCGTGACCCGGTGTATTAAATCGACCTTCGCTATCTAACTCTAATAAATCTTGAGCAGGGATGATGGCGCAAATGGCGTCAGAATCTAAGGCAATGGTGACGAGTGATGAGATGGGATTAGCGGAGTGTTCTATGAATGGATTTAAATGTTCACGCTCTTTGTCAGAACAATTTTTCAACCAACCTTTAAGAGTGTCGTTATCATGTGTGCCTGTGTAAACCACACGATCGGCTGTAATATTTTTGGGGTGGTGAGGATTTCCTTCGACTTCGCCAAAACCGAATTGAATCACCGACATGCCTGGAAGTTTTGATTTTTGACGTAGCACCTCAACGCCTGGAGATAGTAATCCAAGATCTTCCGCCACCAGTGGTAAATCGCCCAATGCTTTTATGAAGTCGATATCAGGTCCGGCACACCATTGGCCGTCGCGTGCATTTTTTGCCTGTGCAGGAACGCGCCAATAATCGTGTATTCCCCGGAAATGATCAATCCGCACAGCCTCAAATAAACTTAAGTCATGATGTACTCGGGACCGCCACCATTGAAATCCGTCGGCCGCGTGACGGCCCCAATCGTAGAGTGGATTGCCCCAAAGTTGTCCATCTTCCGAAAAATAATCAGGCGGTACACCCGCAACAAATGCCGGTTTTCCATGTTCGTTTAATTGAAAGAGTTCAGGGTGGGCCCAGCGATCGCAGCCATCATCCGAAACGTATATTGGCTCATCGCCTAATAATTTCACTCCATGCTTCGAAGCATATTTTTTGAGTTCATTCCATTGCTCCGAAAAAATAAATTGGAGAACCGCAGTGCCTTGCGCCAATGAAGAATCAACATCTTTAATTTTCCAGTGCTCGGGATTGGTGAAAAGATTTTGTTCACGGAGTGCAGAAAAATTACGCCAATCAGCCAACCAGTGGTGCTCACGCTGACAGAATGAAGTAAATGCATGGTTATTTTGATAAACTTTTACTCCGCGCTCTGCTGCGAGTGCGAGTAACGGACGTAGCTGTTCCCAAAGTCTACCGTAGTTAACTACAGTTTCATCTCCGCGTCGAACACTTCTGACTTCAATATCTGTGAGTAGTCCTCTTTTCTCTAGATCATTTAAGTCCAATAAATAAGGGTTTCCGGCGAATACCGAGAGGGCTTGATAGGGCGAATCGCCATATCCCGTTGGGCCCAGTGGACAAATTTGCCACCAAGTAAATCCGGCCTGCGAAAGAAAATCTATAAAGTGTCTCGCTTCGGCACCCAGTGACCCGACGGGTCCTGAGCCAGGCAGGGCGGTGAGGTGGAGAAGCACGCCAGCTGCTCGCTCCGGAAAAGCTCGGCAGCGATAGGCTGGAGAGTCTTCCGTCATTTAATCTCAACGTGATTTTTGGCCCGTAGTTCTTTTAGCCATTCGTCGACCGCCAACTTCATGGCCTCAGCGCGAACGCGATCTTCAATCACATCACGAACCGATTGATCATCTAAAGTGTCAGGACCGGCTGGTTTATACCCTTCACGTTTTAAAATAAACCAAACCGATTTTCCGCCAGGTAAATCAAATTGTAAACAACCTGAAACTTCACCGTCTTTCAGTTTCTTTAATTCAGCGACGACACGTTCATTCAATTCATCCAGAGATTTCCAGCCTACGTTTCCACCTTTGCTCGCATAGTCGTCTTCGCTAATTAATTCGGCAATCTCGGTAAAGGTACTCGGAGTCGATTTCGTGGAAGTGCTGATTTTATACTGTGCTAGGGTCGATACAATTTTACTGGAGTCATGGAGGGCTAAAGCCCAAGCCTCGGCCCGAGTCTTCGCTTCGGTTGCACTTTCGGCAGCGCCTTGATTAATGGTGATTTGGCGAAAATTAATAACTTCTTTATGCGTAAAGTCCGCTTGGTGTTTATTGAAGTACTCTAAAACGCGTCCAGGTCCCACGTTGATGGCACTTCGACGAATCTGTCCGACCATATATTCGAAAGTGATACGGTCCTCAATTTGTTTGCGGTAACTTAAGGGAGTAAGGCCTTGGGTGCGCAATGCGGCCACGAACCTATTACGATCGCCACCGAAGTCTCGACGTACGGTGTCTTCGATGTCCGAGTCTACATAGCTAGCTGGAATTTTTCCCATGCTATTTTTAAAATCAGCAATCACGAGTTGTCGGTCAGAAATCTGGGTTAATATTTCGCCGGCGAGATCATCAATCGCCTTATTAAACTCACTATCATTCTTGGTTTTGTTTCTAATTTCTTTGAGGAATGGGGTGATTTGTTGACGGATTTCTGAAAGAGTTACAGGTTGTCCGTCTGCGCTGGCGGCGATTCTTTCCGTATTCATTTCAGTCCAACGCTGAGCAGCAACCTCTTCTAGACTTTTATCTTTAACCGGTGGAGCTGGTACGGCTGCGGGGGTGGTTTCGACCGCGCCAAGGTTTACCCAGAGTGTTGAGAGCAGAAAAAGGAATGGAGAAATTTTCATGAACTAGGTGGAGAAGGGAGTCGCGATAAGAAACTGCGAATTTCGGTAAGTTTCCGTAGGGGCTCCCTTGCGGTCAAGCGGGGAAAGCGATTTCCAATTAAGATCAGTTCGCTTTTACCGCCCAGAACCACTTGTTTGCAGCGCAGAGTGGCGTCTTCCGTAGTAATCAATGTGACCCCTTTGATTTCGGCTAAACAGCGGATCTCCGCAATCTTGAGTAATGCGTCTGCCTCAGGGGGTAGGCGTCCGTAGCGATCGATGAGCTGTGCTTGAATCTCTTTTAATTCATCGAGATGATTGGCTAGGGCAATTTTTCTAAACGCTTCAATGCGTAGGCGTGTCTCAGGTATCCACGCTTCAGGCAGTGTTGCCGTCAGAATACCACTCTCTTCGGAATTTCCGTAGTTCTCATTCTGAATGACGTCCGCATGAGAAATGAAATCACAATTAATTTCACAGCGCTCGGCCCAGCCAACTTTCTCGCCTTTAATTTTGGCGACACTGCGGCGTAGTAATTGACAGTAGAGTTCGAAGCCAACGAGGGCGATGTGACCACTTTGTTCCGCCCCTAAAATATTTCCAGCACCGCGTAATTCAAGATCGCGCATAGCGATTCGAAAGCCCGCTCCGAGTTGATTGTATTGACGGATGGCCGATAGTCTTCGGCGTGCACTTTCCACTAATTCCGAATGTCGGTGTAAGAATAAATAGGCATAAGCCTGTCGGTTGAATCGACCAATGCGTCCGCGTAGTTGATAAAGTTGAGCTAATCCAAATCGATCGGCTCCCTCGATGATAAGAGTATTACAATTAGGAATATCTAACCCGGTTTCAATAATGGTGGTGCAGACAAGTATATCGAATTCACCCGCCACGAAAGCCGCCATGGTTTCTTCGAGTTGACCGGCCCCCATTTGGCCGTGTCCGACAATGATTCTAGCCTTTGGAATCAGGGCTTTTAATCGCTCGGCCACCGCCTGAATAGTTTCTACTCGGTTGTGTAGATAGAAGACTTGTCCGCCTCGACTGAGCTCTGCCTGCACCGCATCACGCACCGTTTTTTCATCGTAACTTTTAACGAGAGTTCGAATTGGCAAACGTTCTCGCGGTGGTGTTTCGATCACGCTCAAATCCCGCGCTCCGAGCAAAGCCAAATAAAGTGTCCGTGGAATGGGCGTTGCACTCATGGCGAGCACATCGACTTCAGTGCGCAGTCTTTTCAGTTTTTCTTTATGAACTACACCGAAGCGATGTTCTTCATCAATAATCACCAGTCCTAATTTCGAAAAGTTGGTACCATCGGACAGGAGGGCGTGAGTGCCCACGACGATATCGACGAGTCCTAAATTCGCTCGCTCGCGAACCAGTGCTTTTTGTTTAGCTGTTCTAAATCCACTGAGGAGTTCGACGCTTACAGGCCAACGACTCAGACGCTCGCGGAAAGTTTCGTAGTGTTGTTGTGCTAATACGGTGGTCGGTGCGAGGATGGCTACTTGTCGTCCACCCACCACACATTTAAAGGCCGCGCGCAGGGCGACTTCAGTTTTACCAAAGCCTACATCACCACTGATTAATCGATCCATCGGCGTGGACTTCTCCATGTCAGCCTTAGTTTCTTTAATGGCTTTAGACTGATCCGGTGTTTCTTGGTGTGGGAATGAACGTTCAAACTCACCCATCCACGAATTTTCATCATCACGTGGATGAACAATGCCAGGCTTAGTCGAACGCTCAGCTTGGAGAGCGAGAAGTTGGGCCGCTAAATCTGCTGTGGCTTTTTCTACAGCCTTACGCGAGCGCTCCCAACTGCCGCCACCCAACTTCGAAAGTTTAGGTGCGGCATTACCCATACCCACATAGCGTGAGATTAAATGCGACTCCCGAAGCGGAAGGTGGAGTTGTGCTTTGTTTGCAAATTCCAGAGAAATATAATCCTCTATGCGTCCGCGATTTTCGAAAGGTTTAATTCCGCAGAATAAACAAATACCCTGGGTGGCGTGAACGAGTGCATCGCCGTTGACGATTTCACCAAAATCTAAGGCTCGACCTACGGCTGCTTGAATCGCGGTTCGTCTTCGTGGAAGACTCGCCAGTGGGCGTTTTTTTCTACCGAAGAGTTCTCGCTCGGTTAATAAAACCAATCCTTTGCTCAACACTCCAGTGAGTGAGCCAGACTTAATAATCACGCCTCCGCTGAAGCGCCCAGATAAAATTTGTGGTTTGAATTTAGGTAGGTCTAAAGATTTTACATCGGCCTCAATACGTTCAGTGGAGCCCTGCGTGTCTCCGGTTAAAAGACAAACCATGTCTTTCCGGGTGAGACTACTTACCTGTTTTAGTAATTCGATTCGTGCTTGGGTGGAGTCTTGCGACTTACCAATTAAAAGCGACTCAGCAGGCGCGCATTCAATCGCGTGAGCTTCCCAGTCTGGTTCAACCTCATCCGTTTCTTCCAGCGCTAACAGCGACGGTAAATTTTTTACCAAAGGCTCACAGATGAGGTCCGAAAAAACCTGATTGATTCCAATAACTAAACTTTGAGCAGGCAGGTGGGTGAAAAATGGAGCGTCGAACTGCGTGGAACTGTCATCTCGCGGCGCACAAATCACCACATTGTTAATCTCGCCTTCGCTTTTTTGAGTCGATGGATCAAACGGTCTTAGTGATTCGACAGTGTCACCAAATAAATCAATGCGCACGGGCATTTGTCCGTTGATGGGATAGACATCGAGAATACCGCCGCGAAGTGCATATTCGCCGGGCTGCTCACAAAGTGATTCATGCGCGTAACCAAAATTTGTAGAAAGTTTTTGGGCCACATCGCGCAGTGAAATGCGATCACCTTTTCGAATGATTAATTCTTTTTTGTCTGATTCAGCGGCTGATGGTGCCAACCGTGTGATGGACCCTGGCGTACATGCAATGAATAGAGGATTTTCGGGAGTGTGATTTCCGTGACGAATGGCGGTCAGCACACCTAGCAAATCACAATCAGCTTCAAACACGGGCACCACTGCATCGGACTCCGTTAGTGTCTTGGCCGTCGCTTTTACTCCTTTTAGAATTTGCAGGAGTTGTGCAGTCTCTTCGACCAAGGTTTCGGCGGCGCCTAAATTAGAAGCGAGAAATACAACCACAGTGTGATTGGTACTTTCGGAAAAGGCACAAGCCGGCCAAGCGTACGAAGGTACGCCCGTAAAGGCCTGGTGTGATGCCGCTTTCATTATTCCATCCAGAGTGACCGCGAAGGTAGGTCAAACCGAACCGCTGATTGTTTTACTTTAAATTAAACCGAGCAATGAATTCCTTAGCCAAAGCTGAGTAGGCAACTGCTCCAGGTGAATGAGCGTCATACTGGAAAATAGTTTTACCGTGGCTGGGGCACTCGGAGAGTCGAATTGTCCGAGGAATCATGGTCTTTAAAAGTAGTTCAGGGAAATGGGTTTTAACTTCTTCAACTACTTGGCGTGAAAGATTGGTGCGCACATCGTACATCGTGAGCAAAATTCCGCCCACGGTCAGTTTGGATGTCGCATCGGCTTGTTTGAGTTGATCTACCACGCCGAGAATTTGACCGAGGCCTTCCATCGCTAAGTATTCAGTTTGTAACGCAACTAAAAGGTGGTCTGAGGCGCGCAGTGCGTTCATCGAGAGCATTCCGAGTGCGGGCGGGCAATCGATAATGATGAGTGCATATTTTTTTGAATCGATAATTGGCTGAAGTGCGCTGGAGAGTCGCGACAAATAATTTTCTGACTGTGCCAGTTCCGACTCGATGGCAGCTAAATCAACTTCTGAAGGAATTAAATCCAGTTTCTCGGTCGAAGTATTTACAATCATGTCTTCCGCTTTGGCTTCGCCGTGGAGTACTTTGTAAAGTGAGCGACCCTCAACTTTTTCTACGCCCAGTGCGCTCGTGGCATTGGCTTGAGCATCGAGATCGATGAGTAGGGTGGAAATACCCATTTTTGCTAGTCCAGCAGCAAGATTAACTGCGGTCGTGGTTTTACCCACGCCGCCTTTTTGATTCGCGATGGAAAAAACTTTAGTCACTTAAGCATCCTCAATGGGGCGTTCTACTTCTGTGGGAGCATCGTAATCAACTCCTGCGAGTCCGAAGCCAAAGTTTTTCAAGAAGTCGGATTGGTAGCCGGCGAAATCTCCGTATTGATCGAGAGTTTCGGTGGTCACCAAGGGCCAAATATCAAACACGGCTTTTTGAATCTCGGGCATCATTTCCCAGTCATCAATACGCACGCGTCCTTTTTCATCAAAGTTTAGGCACTCACCGTTATACATTTGTTTTTCGAACAAGCGTTGGATTTGTTCAATACAGCCTTCGTGATTTCCTTTCGCTTTCATGATTTTGAAGAGCAAGGAAACGTAAAGAGGCACCACAGGAATCGCTGAACTTGCCTGGGTGACTACGGCTTTATTTACGGAAACAAAAGCGCGGCCGCGATGGAGTTTCATGAGGCTATCAATCTTTTCACCCGCTCTCTCAAGGTCTTCTTTCGCTTTGCCGATGGTTCCGTCTTTGTAAATTGGCCATGTGACTTGTGGTCCGATATAGGAATATGCAACCGATTGGCAGCCCCCTGCAATCACACCGGCTTGATCGAGTTGATTCATCCAGATTTCCCAATCTTCTCCGCCCATCACTTTAACCGTATTTAAAATTTCATCAGCGTTAGCCGTTTCGAGTGTGACATCGTTCACCACTTTGCGGTCGGTATCTAAATTCTTTGCGTGGAAGGGAGCGCCGGTGGGTTTAAGTGTTGATTTATAAGTAACGCCATCGGGTGCGGTGCGACGAGGTGAAGCTAGAGAATAAATTACCAAATCAATTTTTCCATTCGGCATTTTCTTTTTAATCGTCTCGATCACCTGATTTTTTATTTCAGCCGAAAAGGCGTCGCCGTTAATCGAGAACGCTTTTAATCCGGCCTTTTTGGCCTCGGCGTGAAAACCTGTGGTGTTATACCAACCTGGGCTGCCAGGTTTATCACCTTCGCCGTTGCGTTCAAAAAATACTCCGAGCGTTGCAGCATTTGAACCGAAGGCGGCAGCGATGCGTGAAGATAAGCCGTAGCCAGTCGAAGAGCCAATCACGAGGACTGACTTGGGTCCGCCTTGGAGTGACTTACGCGATTTTACATAGCTGATTTGCTCACGCACATGGGCGGCACAGCCTTCGGGGTGTGAGGTGATGCAAATAAATCCACGGACACGGGGCTTGAGGACTTGCTGGGACATACTCAGAGGATTGAACCGTCGGGGCTTAACTTCAACCCGATTTTCTTCCACTTGCTCCGGTGGCAAACTTAGGGTTGGATGGGCCATGTTCAGTTCCCGACTCTCCTTTGCCGATGATTCAAACGCCTTAAGCAAGGCGCGGGAACGTCGCCGAACTGCTGGTTTGCCTACATTAGATTTAGCTGATGCGAATCCCGCCAACGCAGGATTTGGTTGGTCGGTCTTGGAATTAGGCACCTTACTTCGCCGTGATGGAATCCAGCGACAAGATCCCGACGCGCGTGGGCTGACGGTAGCTCGTACGGCCGTTGCAGATTACTATCTAGCTCGCGGAACACGCCTCACTCCTGATCGCATATTTTTATCTGCCAGTACCAGTGAAGGTTATAGTTGGTTATTTAAATTATTATGTAATCCGGGTGACGAAATTTTAGTTCCTGAACCAGCGTATCCATTATTAGAAGTCATCGCTTCATTAGAGGGCGTCACTTTAAGACCTTATCGATTGGTGCAACTCGCTGGCGAGTGGGTGATTGATTTAGCGAGTCTCACTGCGAGCCGACAAACACGGGCGATTGTTTGTATCAATCCCTCAAATCCGACGGGTGCGTTTGTCAGTCGACGCGATCGTGATATTCTGCGCAACTTCGCTTTGAAAAATAGTTTAGCAGTTATTTGTGACGAAGTCTTTTTAGATTATCCAGCCGAGGGAGTGAGTTCACCGGGCACCTGGGCGGGAGAAACTCAAGTGGCTCTTTATGTGTTAAGTGGACTTTCAAAAGTCGCCGTCGCTCCTCAATTAAAAGTGGGTTGGATTATTGTCTCGGGCCCGACTGACACCGTGCAAGAATCTTGCCGTCGCCTCGAACACATCGCTGATGCTTTTCTTTCAGTGAATACTCCGGCGCAATTAGCTCTGCCGGATTTACTCCGTCGAGCCGAACCAATCCGCGCAGCCATCCGAGCACGTGTGAGCGAGAACCAACAAATTTTAAAAGACTGGGTCGTTTCATCGGGCCACGCTTGCACTGTTTTGCCTCGTCCGGCGGGATGGATGGCGATCCTGGGTTTACCACCTGGGGTGTCGGAAGAGCGCCTGCTGCTGAATGCTCTAGATGAGGGGGTTTGGGCCCACCCGGGTTATTTTTATGGTATGTCCACTAATTTACCCTCGGTAATTCTGAGCCTTTTACTGAAATCTAGCGAGTTTTCTGAAGGTTTGAAGGGTTTAGACCGCGCTTTACGTCGGGCTTAATTACCGCTTGCCAATCGGCACCTCACTTATTTGCTACGACCTTCCAAGGAGAACAAAACTACTATGTCCCGTATCTGCAGCGTCACCGGCAAGCGCCCCGTCAAGGGCCGTCGAATCATCCACCGTGGTCAATCCAAGAAGAGTGGTGGTATCGGCTTCCAGCTCGTTAAACAAACGAAGCGTGTCTTTCGCCCCAATGTTCAACGCATTCGCGTTCTCCAGCCTAATGGTTCGGTAAAGCGCCAA
>CAIOLH010000031.1 GCA_903859115.1 uncultured Opitutia bacterium
TTAGCCATCATTATAACGCCCTAGAAGTAGGTAAGTTCCTCTCAAGTTATAGACATTTGTTACAACTATGTTACAGGTCATAATTCTGTAGCAATTTTGCCATAATCGTAACAATTAACCCCCCATTTTATTCACATTTGGGGTGGTTGTAACCTGGGAGGATTTGAGACTGCTTTTAGGGTGGGGGAAGTGATACAAAGGACTTTCCCCTATTTCGTCCATGGCTGAAAAATATCAAAAAAGAAACCGTAAGGAGGCCGCTCCAAATTACGGAGATCGTGTACCTCCGCATAATTTAGACGCTGAGCGTGGATTGATTGCGAGTATCCTCATTGATGGTGGCGAGACCATGCAGCGCTGTCAGTCGGAGAAGGTCGGTAAGGACTACTTTTTTGATCCAAAGCACCAAGATATTTTTGCGGCTGCGGAAAAACTTTCGAAAGAGAATTCAGGAATCGATGAAATCACGGTCACGGATCGCCTGCGTCGCGAGGGATTACTCGAATCAGCTGGTGGAGCTACTTACATCAATGAACTTACGGGTTTAGTCGCTTCTACAGCCCACGCTCCGCACTGGTTACAAATCGTTCGCGAGAAACATTTTTTACGTTGTTTGATTTCAACTGCGGTGACGACGGTGGAAAAAGCGCACGCGCACTCGGATGATATTCAACGCTTACTCGAAGATGTGGAGCAGGCCTTTTTTAAAATCAGTGAAGACCGTGTGTCGGACTCAGCGGTTAAAATTGATAAGCCGATTGATGAAGCGATGGAGATGGTGCAACGCATCATTCGTGATGGTCGCTCAGTGCAGGGTATTCCTTCCGGATTCGTTGATTTAGACCAATTAACTTTCGGTTTCCAAGGTGGCCAAATGGTCATCGTCGCAGCCCGTCCAGGTATGGGTAAAACGTCGATTGCCCTCAATTTCATTGAGGCTGCGTTGTTCCCTAAGCCCAACTCGAACAAGGCTCCGGCCAACGTTTTATTATTCTCTTTAGAAATGCCTGCGCGTGAATTGGCGCTGCGTTTATTATGCTCACGTGCTCGCGTGAACATGCAGAAGTTGCGTTCCGCACACCCTGATCACCAGACGCAAGTCGACTTAGTCACGGCGGCGAATGAGTACCGTGGTCTGCCTCTGACGGTGGATGATAATGGTGGCCAAACCATTTTAGAAATTCGCGCCAAGTGCCGCCGCATGCATGCCCAACGCAAATTAGATTTAATCGTCATCGATTATATTCAGCTGATTAATGGGCTGGATTCGTCGTTACCACGCGAACAACAAATTGCTGAAGTCTCACGCAGTATTAAGGCCATGGCGAAGGAGTTTAATGTTCCCGTAATCGCGCTGGCGCAGTTGAACCGTAAGTCCGAAGACGAAGGCCGACCACCTAAGATGTCGGATCTTCGCGAGTCCGGATCCATCGAGCAAGATGCTGATATTGTGATGTTAATTGCCAAGTTATCGGCCTCGCAAAGTAAAGCCGCTGGGGAAGGGGATGTTGAAACATCGGATGGTTCGGGCTGTTACCTTCGACAGTTAATTGTGGCTAAAAACCGAAATGGTCCAACGCACGACATTAACTTGCAATGGAATCCAGGCTTAACACGCTTCGACACACCTGCCCGTGAAACATCCCGTGATGAATGAAACCAAAGTCCGCCGTAGCTTCTTAAAAGCTGCCTGCTTTACTCTCGCCCTTGCTCCGGGAATTTTGCTCGGCCAAAGCGTCGAGACGATGAATAATCCCGTCATCCGCACGGTGCGCGTGAAGTCACAAGGGGATTCGGTTTCTGAACAATATATTTTGGGTTATGTTTCGCTGCGAGCCGGACAGCCTTTCAATAAGGATGCGGCAGCAAATACGGTACGCGCTTTATATAGCACGGGAAAATTTGATCAAGTTTCGGTCGTCCCTGAGTTGGATATTAAAAACGGACAGATCGATTTAGTCGTCGTGGTCGAACCTCGTCCGACGATTGCAAAATTTGAATACATCGGTGGCGATGGCCTATTCGATAAAGAAAGCGATGATCGTTATGCCGATGGATTAAGACTCGGTGAGCCTTTAGACAAAGCGGCCCTCCGTCGTGTCGAAGTAAAACTCCAAAAAGAAATTCGTAAGAAACGTCCGTTTACCACGGTGGATGCACAAATTTACAAAGTTCCTGGTGGCGTCTGCGTTTCTTATGTTGTCAGAGAAAGTGCTGATTTGCGCGTTGATAATATCACCATCGAAGGTGCGACCCAACTTTCGCAAAACGAAATCATCGAAGGCGCTGAACTCAAAGCTTCGAATTGGCGCTGGTGGAAATTCTCTTGGTTGTTGAGCAATGGTCGACTCGACCCCGAGGATTATAAAAAAGATGTTAGTGCGATTACCGATTTTTACCGTTCACGTGGTTTTCTCGATGTGAAAGTCGAAGAAAAAGACCCAGAAAAAGCCTGTAAAATCAAGGATTTAGAAAAATCCAAAGATGGTCAAAGCGCCAAGGGCTGGATTGATGTTATTTACAAAGTAACAGAAGGTCGTCGCTACACGGTGGGCGATGTTTCCATTTCGGGAAATAAATTAGCCGCAACTAATAACGCATTTACCAACGAGTCCCTTCAAAGAATCATCGTCGAACCTTCCCTCCGTCGCGGTGCGTATAAGAGTGAGGTTGATCACTTTATTAAAGGAGAAGCTTTTTCCGACGCCGCGTTGAGTACCGCTGCAGAAAAAATTAAA